>JAUNUE010000043.1 GCA_030538335.1 Allobrachymonas sp.
GCGCCAGGCCGTCACCAACCCCAAAAACACCATCTACGCCGTCAAGCGCCTGATTGGCCGCAAGTTTGACGAGAAAGAGGTGCAAAAAGACATCGACCTGATGCCCTACGAAATCGTCAAGGCCGACAACGGCGACGCCTGGGTGGGCGTGCGTGGGCAAAAACTGGCGCCGCAGCAGATCAGCGCTGAAATTCTGCGCAAGATGAAAAAAACCGCCGAAGACTACCTCGGCGAAGCCGTGACCGAAGCCGTGATCACGGTGCCAGCCTACTTCAACGACAGCCAGCGCCAGGCCACCAAAGACGCTGGCCGCATTGCGGGTCTTGAAGTCAAACGCATCATCAACGAGCCTACCGCTGCCGCGCTGGCCTTTGGCCTTGACAAACAGGAAAAAGGCGACCGCAAAATCGCCGTGTACGACTTGGGCGGCGGCACGTTTGACGTGTCGATCATCGAAATTGCCGATGTGGATGGCGAAAAGCAGTTTGAAGTGCTGGCCACCAACGGCGACACCTTCCTGGGCGGTGAAGACTTTGACCAGCGCATCATCGACTACGTCATTACCGAGTTCAAGAAAGAAGCGGGCGTTGACCTCAAGAGCGACGTGCTGGCCCTGCAGCGCCTGAAAGAAGCCGCTGAAAAGGCCAAGATCGAGTTGTCTTCGAGTGCAGCCACCGACATCAACCTGCCCTACATCACGGCAGATGCCTCCGGCCCCAAACACCTCAACATCAAGCTCACGCGCGCCAAGCTTGAGGCGCTGGTTGAAGATTTGGTAGACCGCACCATTGAGCCGTGCAAGATTGCGATCAAGGACGCAGGCATCAGCGTGTCCGATATTTCCGACGTGATCCTCGTCGGCGGCCAGACGCGCATGCCCAAGGTGCAGGACAAGGTCAAGGAATTTTTCGGCAAGGAGCCGCGCAAGGACGTCAACCCCGACGAAGCCGTGGCCGTGGGCGCGGCCATCCAGGGCCAGGTGCTGAGCGGCGACCGCAAGGACGTGCTGCTGCTCGACGTAACCCCGCTGTCGCTGGGCATCGAAACCATGGGCAACGTCATGACCAAGATGATCCAGAAGAACACGACCATTCCGACCAAGCATGCGCAGACCTTCTCCACGGCTGACGACAACCAGCCTGCGGTCACCATCAAGGTCTACCAGGGCGAGCGCGAAGTCACTTCGGGCAACAAGCTGCTGGGCGAGTTCAACCTGGAAGGCATTGCCCCCGCCCCACGCGGCGTGCCGCAAATTGAGGTAACTTTTGACATCGACGCCAACGGCATCCTGCACGTCAACGCCAAAGACAAGGGCACCGGCAAGGAAAACAAGATCACCATCAAGGCCAACTCGGGTTTGAGCGAAGACGAGATCCAGAAAATGGTGAAAGACGCCGAACTGAACGCCGAGGAAGACAAGAAAAAGGTCGAACTCGTACAGGCCCGCAACCAGGCCGACGCCATGGCGCACAGCGTGAAAAAATCGCTGGCCGAGCACGGCGACAAACTCGATGCTGCCGAGAAGGAAAAAATCGAGCAGGCCATCAAGGACGTGGAAGAAGCCATCAAGGGCGACGACAAAGCTGCTATTGATGCCAAGAACACGGCGCTGATGGAAGCCAGCCAGAAGCTGGGCGAGAAGATCTATGCCGATCAGCAGGCCGCCGCTGGTGGTGCAGATGCAGGCGCTTCTTCCGCAGGTGCAGCAGCCGACGACGATGTGGTCGACGCCGAAGTGAAAGAAGTCAAGAAAGACTGAGTTCCGTAGGGTGGGTGCTGGCACCCACCTTGCGGAGAATACACATCTTCCCCATGTCCGCGTCCAACTGCGTGGGTGCCAGCACCCACCCTGCCTGAACTCCCGCCCCGGCGGGATTTCGTGTTTTTCCGAGCCAGCGCCATGCCCACTCCTTCGCCGCGTTTCATCTGCAAAGCGTTTGACGAACTCACTTTGCGCGAGTTGCAGGCCCTGCATGTCTTGCGCCAGCAGGTGTTTGTGGTGGAACAGAATTGTGCGTACCAGGATGCCGACGACACCGATCTCATCAGTTGGCATCTGTTTGCGCTTGATGACGCAGGCCGCGCACTGGCCACCTGCCGCCTGATTCCGGCCGGACACAAATACACCGAGGCGGCCATCGGGCGCCTGGCCAATGCGGCACAGGCGCGCGGCACCGGCATGGGCCGCGCCATCATGGAAGCAGCCATTGCCGAACTGGCACAGCGCAGTCCCGGCCCCATCCGCATTTCGGCGCAGCAGTATCTGCAACGGTTTTACGAAAGCCTGGGTTTTGAAGTGGTGGGTGCGCCGTATTTGGAAGATGACATTCCCCACCTTGAGATGTTGAGAGCAGGAGCTACGCAAAACCACCCTGGCGTTGTTGGCGCCCCTTGCCGTACCGCTAGTACTGTCTGCGGTGCGCCGCCTAGCCAGAGCGGTTTTGCGTAACTCCTGAGCGGTCGAAAGAAAGAAATGAGCAAGCGAGACTATTACGAAACACTGGGCGTGCCACGCAACGCCAGCGAAGACGAGATCAAGAAGGCTTTCCGCAAGCTGGCCATGAAGTACCACCCGGATCGCAACCAGGGTGATGCGGCCAAGGAAGCCGAGGCCAAGTTCAAGGAAGTGAAAGAGGCTTACGAGATCCTGTGCGACAGCCAGAAGCGCGCGGCTTACGACCAGTACGGCCATGCGGGCGTGGACCCGAATATGGGCGGCGGCGGCTTTCCGGGCGGGTTTGGCGGCTTCGAGAGCTTTGGCGACATCTTTGGCGATATCTTCGGCCAGGCGCGCGGGCGCGGTGGCCGCCAGGTGCACCGTGGCAACGATCTGAGCTACGCCATGGACATCACGCTCGAAGAAGCAGCCCGCGGCAAGGATGCGCAGATCCGTATCCCCGGTTGGGACGACTGCGCCACCTGTACAGGCACGGGCGCCAAACCGGGCACCAGCTCCAAAACCTGCGACACTTGCCACGGCAACGGCGTGGTGCAGATGCGCCAGGGCTTTTTCAGCGTGCAGCAAACCTGCCCGCGCTGCCACGGCAGCGGCAAGATCATTCCCAGCCCCTGCACCGATTGCCACGGCCAGGGCAAGATCAAGAAGCAAAAAACACTCGAAGTCAAAATCCCGCAAGGCATTGACGACGGCATGCGCATCCGCAGCACTGGCAACGGCGAGCCCAGCCCCAATGGCGGCTCCCCCGGCGACCTGTACATCGAAATCCGCATCAAGAAGCACGACATCTTCCAGCGCGACGGCGACGACCTGCACTGCGTGGTGCCCATTCCCTTCACCAAAGCCGCACTTGGCGGCGAAGTGACTGTACCTACTTTGCTTGACGGCACCGCCACCATCACCATCAACGAAGGCACGCAAAACGGCAAGCAGTACCGCCTGCGCGGCAAGGGCATCAAGGGCGTGCGCTCGTCGAGCACGGGCGATCTGTACTGCCACATACAGGTCGAAACGCCGGTGAAGCTCACCGAGGCACAGAAAAAACTGCTCAAACAGCTTGACGACCTGCTCGAAAAAGGCGGCAACAAGCACAGCCCGAGTGAAAAAAGCTGGTTTGACAAAGCGAAGGACTTTTTTGCCTGAAAATTGACCAGCGCACGGATTTTCTCCCACAAAAAAGAGCAGCGCAGACAAAAACGTCCGATCGTTCGATAATATGGCCTCTCATTCACTGTAGGGGGAAATCCATGGATACGCCGACCACGACGACGCAAGCCCCTACAGGCGACGCCAGCCCATCGGCTGCCGCCCTGCACCAGATCGTGATCGTCGGCGGCGGCGCGGGTGGTTTGAGTCTGGCCACGCAACTCGGCAACCGCTTGGGCAAGCGCGGCAAGGCAGATGTGATCCTCATTGACCGCAGCCGTGCCCATGTGTGGAAACCCATGCTGCACGAAATTGCCGCGGGCAGCATGGACATTGACGCGCACGATCTCGACTACCTCGCGCAAGCGCATTGGCACCACTTCAGCTACCGCTTTGGCGAGATGGTGGGGCTGGATCGTACGCGGCGCGAAGTGTTGCTGGCCCCGGTGCTCGACGACGATGGACAGCAAATTTCCCCCGCCCGGCGTATTCCCTACGACACGCTGATTCTGGCGGTGGGCAGCAAAACCAATGACTTTGGCACGCCCGGCGTGGCGCAGCACACACTCAAGCTTGAAACGGCAGAAGACGCACGCTATTTCAACCGCCGCCTGATCGACGCTGCCCTGCGCGCCAATACCGACCCCGATGCCCGTGCGCCGCACCGCCTGCGCGTGGCCATCATCGGCGCAGGCGCCACGGGGGTGGAACTGGCCGCCGAACTGCACCGCACCATGCGCGAACTGGTGGCCTACGGCCTGAATCAAATCAATGCCGAAACCGGCCTGGCCGTCGTGCTGATTGAAGCCGGGCCGCGCATTTTGCCGATGCTGCCCGAGCGCCTGTCGGCCGCTGCCGAAATGCTGCTGCGCAAGCTGGGGGTGGAAGTGCTCACAGGCGCCAAGGTCAACGCCATTGAGCCTGGCACCGTCATGCTCGATGGCGGCAAACAGGTGGATGCCGAACTGGTGGTGTGGGCGGCGGGCGTGAAGGCGCCCGTATTCCTGAGCCAGCTTGACGGTCTGGAAACCAACCGCATCCACCAGCTTACCGTGCGCCCCACCCTGCAAACCACGCAGGATGACCGTATTTTTGCCCTGGGCGATTGCGCCGACTGCCCCTGGCTAGGCACAGAGAAAAGGGTGCCGCCGCGCGCCCAAGCCGCCGACCAGCAGGCGGGCTTCATGGTCGGGCAGATCATGCGTTTGCTGGGCGGCGAGGCGCTGCACCCATACCAGTACCGCGACTACGGCTCGCTCGTTTCGCTGGGCCAATACAGCACCGTGGGCAGCCTGATGGGCGGGTTGGTCGGCAAGCAGTTGTTGCTCGAAGGCTGGTTCGCCGGCGTGATGTACCGCTACCTCTACACACGCCACCAACTCGCGCTGCACGGCTGGAGCAAGGTCTTGCTGGAGATGCTGGCGCGCGCCATCACCCGCCGCACCGAGCCGCGGGTAAAGCTGCATTGATCCGGCCCCGTGCAAGGCACAATGCGGCCATGTCGAAAAAAACGCCCATCCGCAACCGTGCCGCCGAGCAGGTGCAGGAGCTCATCCGCCCCGGCCAATCCATCGAACTGCTCAAGGAACTGCACATCCTCACGCGCGACGGAACATTGAACCAGGATACACGGCGCAAACTCAAGCAGGTCTACCACCTGTTCGGTTTTATCGAACCCTTGTTGAACGAACTTGAGGCGCAACAGCCAGAGGGCATCACCCGGGCCGACCACGGCGCGGGCAAATCGTACCTGGGCTTTATCATTTACGACCTGTTTTTCCGCGAACGCGACCATGGCACCATCTACGGCATCGAAACGCGCCAGGAGCTGGTCGACAAATCCAGCGCGCTGGCGCAACGGCTGGATTTTGCGCGCATGCATTTTCTTGCGCTGACCTCCGAAGCATCGGCGCACACGGCGCTGCTGCCCGAAACCATCGGCATCGTCACGGCTCTGCATGCCTGTGACACCGCCACCGATGAGGCCATCGCCTTTGGCCTGCACAAGCAGGCGCGGCACATGGTGCTGGTGCCGTGCTGCCAGGCCGAAGTAGCCACTCACTTGCGGCAATCCAAAGCGCTGCAACTGGCGCGCACGCCACTGGCCGAACTGTGGCGGCACCCGCTGCACACGCGCGAAGTCGGCAGCCAGCTCACCAATGTGATGCGCTGTCTGTACCTCGAATCGCAAGGCTACCGTGTCACGGTGACCGAACTGGTCGGCTGGGAGCACAGCCTGAAAAACGAGCTGATCCTCGCCACATGGACAGGCCAGAAAAAGCGGAGTGCCGCCGAACGCATGCAGGCACTGGCCGAACAGTTTGGCTTGCAGGATTGGTTGCAGCAACGCTTTGCGCTTTTCCAACCTGCCTGATGCACAGGCTGCCCGTTCCCGCAGTAACCCTGCTGCGAACACAGAAAATTACTTTTTCGGGCAGCGCTTTGCCCCACACAGGCAGATAATCCGCTCCCGAAAGAGCACGATGATTCAGAAAAGCGGGCTGGCATTGTGGGCAGTTCATGCGGTGTATGGGCTGCAAGCGGTATCCCTGCCGCCTCGGCACGCTTGAGAACGACCCACCCATGTTTTTGCCCTCGCTGCGCTCCCGTTTGTCCGCCCGTTCTGCTCATCGCCTTGCTTCGTCTTCTGCCTCTGGCTGGCATCCCGTTTCATTGATCGTGCTGACCAGCGTGTTTCTGGCAACGGTTGGCAATATCGCCTTGTGGAAGCAATGGCAGGTGTTGCCAGAATTGGCGGGCATGTCCGGATTTTTTCTGGCACTTGGCACCGCTGTGGTGATTGCGTCACTGACTGCGCTGGCGCTCGCCGTGTTCGCCTGGCGCAGTTTCATCAAACCCGTGTTGTTGCTGTTCGTGCTGGCAGCCGCAGCAGGGCTCTATTTCATGCTGAGCTACAACGTGGTCATCGACAAGACCATGATGCTCAATGTGCTGCTGACCGACAAGCGCGAAGTCATCGACCTGCTCAATGTGCGCATGGTGGTTACCCTGCTGGTGCTGGGCATTGTTCCGGGCATCTGGCTCTGGCGCCAGCCTGTGCGCAAACTGACCTGGTTGCAAACATTCACGAGCCACACGATTCTGTTTGTTTTGTCTTTCGCGTTAGGTGCAGGCGCGCTGTTTGCCATGTACCGCGATTTTTCATCGCTGATGCGCAACCATACCCAGTTGCGCTACCTCATCAACCCGCTGAATTCCTTCTACGCCCTCGGGCGCATAGCCGCCACGCCGTTTGAGATGCAGGCTGGCCCCTTGATTCCTGTGGCCCAGGACGCCCATTGGAACCCCCGCCATTTGCGCCAGACCAATATGCCTGGCGCACCTGCCAACACCACAACCAAAGCGCCATTGGTGGTGCTGGTGGTTGGTGAAACGGCACGCGCCGCCAATTTTTCGCTCAATGGTTACACCCGCCCCACCAACCCCATGCTGCAGGCACTGCCTGTGATCAGCCAGCAAGCGGTGTCGTCGTGCGGCACCAGCACGGCAACCTCCCTGCCCTGCATGTTCTCATCGCTGGGCAAGGAAGGGTTTGAAAGCCGCAAGCAGAATTACGAGAACATGCTGGATGTGATGCAGCATGCGGACGTGCAGGTGCGCTGGATCGACAACCAGCCCGGCGGCTGCAAGGGCGTGTGCGACCGCGTACCCACCATCAGCACGGCAGCATCAACCCTCGCACCTTTCTGCAAAGAGGGTGAGTGTCTGGACGAAGTCATGCTGCAGGCCATGGATGAGGCATTGACCGCCAAAAATGCCATCGACCCGCAAAAACCCACGCTGGTCGTGATGCACCAGATGGGCAGCCACGGCCCGGCCTATTTCAAACGTTCACCGGCCGACGCCAAACCTTTCCAGCCAGAATGCCAGTCGAACACCCTGCAGGATTGCGACAGTGCGCAAATCGTCAATGCCTACGACAACTCGCTGGTCTACACCGACCGCTTTCTGGCGCAGACCATTGCCTGGCTGAACCAGCGCGCGCAGACAGGGCAGCCCACGGCTTTGGTCTACGTGTCTGACCATGGCGAATCGCTGGGTGAAAACAACCTGTACCTGCACGGCCTGCCGTACAGCATTGCGCCCGACGTGCAGAAGCAGGTGCCGTGGATCAGCTGGTCCTCGCCCTCGTTCCTGAAAGACGAAGCAATCAATTCGGACTGCCTGCGCCAACAGCAAAGCCGCCCCATTTCGCATGACTACCTGTTCCACTCGATGCTGAACCTGCTGGATGTAGAGAACAGCGCCTACCGCCCCGAGCTGGATCTGTACGCCGCCTGCCGCAAAACCCCAAATAGCTGACAGGTCAAATCTCGACTTTGCCGCCCATTTCGACCACTGCATTGGTCGGCAAGCTCATGTAGGCCGCCATGCTGGTTGCGTTGTAGTGCATCTGCGCAAACAGCCGCTCGCGCCAGCGCGCCATGCCCGGCTGGTCGGTGGAGACCACCGTATCGCGCGAAAGGAAATAACTGGTACGCATGGGGTCAAGTTCAATCCCGTGCTCGTGCAAGGGCGCAAGCGCCTTGGGCAAATCCACTTCGTCCATAAAACCGTAGTGCACCTCGACCTGCCAGCATGCGTTGCCCAAAGGGTGTACTTTCAATCGCTCTTGCACATCAACCCACGGCACCTCGTGGTAATGCAGGGCTACAAACAGGTTCTGCGCATGCAGGACCTTGTTGTGCTTCAAGTTGTGCAGCAAGGCGTTGGGCACGGAAACATCCTGCGGATGCATGAAGACAGCCGTGCCCGCCACCCGTTGCGGAGGTGCGGCAAATACCGACTGCAGAAATTCTTTCAGATTCAGGCTGTTGCCAGCACGTTTTTCTGCAATCAACTGGCGGCCCCGGTACCAGGTAAGCATCAGCACAAACAGCACCGCGGCAATAAAGAGAGGGAACCAGCCACCTTCAAGAATTTTCGCCATATTGGAAAACCAGAAAGCACCATCCACCGCCAGGAAAAATGCCGTCAGCGCCAGCGCCACCACCACGTGCCACTTCCAGACGTGGCGCATCACGAAGTAGGCCATGATGCTGGTAATGACCATATTGGTGGTCACCGCAATGCCATACGCGCCCGCCAGGTTTTCAGAAGTGCGGAACATGATGACCACCGCCACGATGGCAACAAACAGTGCCCAGTTGACAAACGGCATGTAGATCTGGCCCGACTCGTACTCATTGGTATGCAGGATTTGCAGGCGCGGCAGATAACCCAACTGGATGATCTGTTTGGTCGCGCTGAAAGCGCCTGAAATCAGCGCTTGTGACGCAATCACTGTGGCCGCGGTGGCCAGCCCCACCATCGGATACAGCGCCCATTTGGGCACCATCATGAAGAAAGGGTTGGCGGTAGCACCTGGCTCGCGCAGCAGCAAGGCGCCCTGCCCCAGATAGTTCAACACCAGCGGTGGCATCACGACAAAAAACCACGCAAGCTGGATCGGACGGCGGCCAAAATGACCCATGTCGGCATACAAGGCCTCGCCCCCGGTTACGCACAGCACCACAGCGCCGAGGATGAAAAAGGTGGTCAAGGGCTGTGCAGCTACAAAGCGCATGGCGTACAAGGGATTGAGCGCTTGCAAAATATCAGGTCGCTGCACGATTTGCGCAACCCCCAGCGCGCCAATCGCCAGAAACCACAGCAGCATGATGGGGCCAAAGAACTTGCCGATACCTGCCGTGCCTTTTTTCTGGAAAACGAACAGCGCCAGCAGGATGATGAGCGTAAGGGGGATGACGTATTCCTTGAAGGCCCGCGAGGCCACTTCCAGCCCCTCCACCGCCGCCAGCACCGAAATCGCCGGCGTGATCACGCCATCGCCATAAAACAGGCATGCGCCCGCAATACCCAGCAGCAGCAGCACATACCGCAGCTTGGGCTGATCGGTGAGGGAGCGCGACACCAGCGCCAGCATCGCCACCAGGCCACCTTCCCCGTGGTTGTCGGCGCGCAAGATCATCAACACATACTTGAAGGAAACGATCAGTGTCAGCGTCCAGAAAAACAGCGACACGATGCCGAAGACATTGGCCTCGTTGACCGGCAGCTTGTTGAGGTGGAATACGGTCTGTACCGAATACAGCACACTGGTGCCGATATCGCCATACACGATGCCAATGGCGCCCAGCATCAGGGCCGAAACGGACGATTTGTGTTGGGTATTTTGATCCATGATCCGCAAAATAATGCCGCCATCAAACATGGCAGCGCACCACCATGAGTGTGAGGCAGCTATTGTGCCTGTAGCAGCGTAAAAGCACTTGCTTTTGCAAAACGCCTTGAGAGCAGGTGTTTCTTTTTAACCATAGGAAGCCACGGTGCTGATCAGCGTACGCTTCTACCACCGTTTTGCCTTATGCGCACACCATAAAAAAGGCCGGAGTACAACTCCGGCCTTTTGGCTACCTTGTGATCAAGTCAGATGATCAACTGGATTTTGTATCCCAGGTCATCACGGCAAACAGGAACAGCCAGCCTGCCAGGTTGAACGGGAATGTGAACGAAGGCAGACCTACCGGGGTCAGAATGGCACTGATGGCGCCCTGAAACACCGTGGTGACGAAAATCGAGAAGATCGCCAGCAGGATGTTGCGGGTTGTCGGTTGCAGGAACACGCAGCCCACAGCAGGAGCGGTCAGCGCGGCGGTGAAGCCCCACAGGCCGAAGTTGATGTCACCAATGTTGGCACCCGTCAGGTAGGCAATCACCGGAGCCATGAAAGCACCCAGCGCGCTCAAACCAGCACACCACAGCGACTCAACAGCCAGCGCAACGATGAAGATGATGCCGGACCACTTGCTGGCCACGAACCACACCTGCGACATGCTCGTCAGACCAGAGTTGATCCAGTCGGCAAAGCCCCAAGTACCGGTTTGGGCGGTGAAGTCGGTCAGCATGGCAGGAGCCAGGCCAGTGGTGTTCAGGCCACCCACTTTGTAGCCGAAAGCCACGATCAGCCAGCACACCAGCACGAAGGGGAAGGTGAAAGCGGGCATCTTGTACGGTGTCAGGAAGTTGGCCACCGCCATGATCACGAGTGTCGAGAACATCGAACCCACGACCACGAAGATCCACATCAGCGTATTGGCCTGCAGGAATGTAGGCAGGCAGGCGCCGACCAACATACCGTTGAAGCCATAGATACCGGCTTTGAGTGCACCACGGTTGGCCTTGATGATGTAGGCCATGGCCGTAGAGGCAATCGTACCGATGACAGAACCAATCGCTACCTCGTAGGAAGTACCGCCCGTTGCGGCGCCCACGAACATGGCAACAAAGTTCAACAGACCCGTGAGCGGGTTGTCCATGAAAATAACCTGGCCGGAGCCCCGCAGGACGACGTCGATGAACTCTAGCACTGGGTTGCTATCGGCCATCTTTTTCCAGGCACTTGTGTTTGCAGCATCTACCATCTTTCTCTCCCTTTTTGACAAAAAGCCGAGCGTTCGCTCAGTTTGGCCGCCACAGGAAAGGCGGAGGCAGCTCCGCACCCTTGACAACCTTCCTCACCACTCTCCGGAACTCGTCGATCCGGTCCCTGACCATTTTCACGTCTGCGCCAAGCACCTTGAAGACCAGCCCCGCATCATTGGGCAGCACGCTCAAACC
>JAUNUE010000044.1:0-6919 GCA_030538335.1 Allobrachymonas sp.
AGAAAAAATCATCGATTACATCCGTGCGCAGGGCCTGACCGTGCGCTGGATCATCGACACCCACGCGCATGCCGACCACCTGAGTGCCGCACCTTTCATCAAACAGCAGCTTGGCGGGCAAACCGTGATTGGCCAGAGCATCACCACGGTGCAGAAGACCTTTGCACAACTGTTCAACACGCCAGAATTGCTAACCGACGGCAGCCAGTTTGACCACCTGCTGGCCGACGGCGACAGCATTGCTCTGGGCGATTTGCGCATCAAGGCCATCCACGTTCCGGGGCACACGCCTGCCGACACGGCCTGGCATGTACATACACCTGAAAGTGAGGCCGATCTGGTGTTTGTGGGCGACACCCTGTTTTCGCCACAAGAGGGTACGGCGCGTTGCGACTTTCCGGGCGGCAGCGCACACCAGCTTTTCAACAGCGTGCGCAAACTGCTGGCTTTGCCCGATGACACGCGGCTGTTTTTGTGCCACAGCTACCTGGATGGCGTAGCCGCTGATCCGGCAGCGTTTTGTGAGCACACCGTGGCACAGCAACGCAAGGGCAACAAACACGTCAAAGACGGCATCAGCGAAGACGAGTTCGTCGCCATGCGCACCGCACGCGATGCCACGCTCGACATGCCACGGCTGATTTTGCCCAGCGTGCAGGTCAATATCCGTGCGGGCGAGTTGCCTGCGGCCGAAGGCAATGGCACGCAGTATTTGAAAATCCCGTTGAACGTACTTTGATGGTTCAGGGGGGCGACGCTCAGGAGGCTGTTCCGTCCTCATGGGTGTCTTGCACCAGCGTGCTGGCTTCGCTCACGGTTTCTGTGGGCAGGGGCGTTCCGGTCTGTGCGGCAAAGGCCTCGACCTGGCGCGTGGTGCCCGCCACCACCAACAGGTCGCCCGGCAGCAGTTGGGTTTCTGGCTGGGCGTAGATGAAGTTCTGTTCGTGGCGCTTGACGCCAATCACGGTGATGTCAAACCGCGTACGCACCCCGGCCGAGGCCAGGGTCTGGTGGTGCAGCTCTTGCGGCGTGCGGGTTTTGGCAATGGCAAACCCGTCCACAAACTCGATGAAGTCGATCATCTTGCCGGTGACCAGGTGCGCCACGCGCTCGCCCATGTCGCGTTCGGGGTAGATCACGTGGTGGGCACCCAGGCGCGCCACAATGCGGCCGTGGGGCGAGGAGTTGGCCTTGACCCAGATATCGTGCGCGCCCATCTGGCTGAGGTTGAGCGTGGTGAGCACGCTCGATTCCATATCGTTGCCGATGGAGACCACCACGTGGGCAAAGTCGAGCACGCTCAATTGCTTGAGTACTTCGGGGTCGCAGGTGTTGGCCTGCACCACGTGCGGCAGTTCGTCGGCCAGATTTTGCACGCGCTCGGCGCTGGAGTCTACCGCCAGCACCTGGTGGCCGAGTTGTACGAGTGAGGTGGCCACCGAGGTGCCAAAGCGCCCCATGCCTATCACCATGATCGAGTCGGCGTCGTCCCATTCGGGCACGCGCTTCTTGTTGCTGAAAGCGCCAAACAATTTACCCAACAATTGGCTTCTCCTCGGGATAGCGGTAACCCGCGCGGTAGGGCTGGGCAGCCAGCGCCACGCCCAGTGTGACGATGCCGACGCGGCCCATATACATCAGGGCAATCAATACCAGTTGCGCAGCCGCAGGCAATTGTGCCGTAATGCCGGCCGAGTTGCCCACCGTGCCGAAGGCCGAGATGATTTCAAACAGCACATGCTCGTAAGGCATGTTGACCATGGGCATGATGATGAGGGTTGCCAGGCCCACGGCACCGCTACCCAGCACCAGCATGGTCAGCGCTTGGCGCAGGATGGTGTTGTCTATGCGCCGCCCGGCAAATTCGGTGTCGGGGTGGCCGCGCAGTTCGCTCCATACCGCTGCCAGCAGCACACCCACGGTGGTGATCTTGATGCCACCTGCAGTGCCCGAGCTGCCCGCACCAATGAACATGAGCAGGTAGTGCAGCACATACGATTCGGTGCGCAGCGCACTCAGGTCAATGGCATTGAAGCCCGCCGTGCGCGCCACCACCGAGGTGAACAGCGATGCCAGCCATTTGTGCGACCAGTGCAGCGGTGCCAGCGTCTTGGTGTTGTTCCACTCAAAAACAGCGATGCCTATCGTGCCCAGGGTGAGCAGAAAGGCGGTGCCGATCAAGGTGATTTGGGCGTGCACGCTCATGCGTGGCAGCACGCCGCGGGTGCGCATGCGCTGCCACAGTTCGTACAGTACCGGAAAGCCAATGCCGCCAATGGCCACGCACAGCATGACCGGGCCGAGAATCCAGCCGTCGGTGACATAGCCAGCCAGGTTGCTTGAAAAAACCGAAAACCCGGCGTTGTTGAAAGCCGATATGGCATGGAACATGCCGAGCCACAACGCTTCACTCCAGCTTTTGTCATACGCAAGAACAAAGCGCAGCGCCATGCTCAACATGGCAAGGGTCTCGATCACAAGCGTGGTGACCCACACCACGCGGAACACGCCGCGCACATCGCCCAAAGTGGGTGCACGCGTTTCTGACTGCAGCAGCAGGCGTGTGCGCAGTTGCAGCGAGCGTGCTGCCCACAGGCCAAACACGGTGGCTGTCACCATCATGCCAAAGCCACCGATCTGGAACATCACCAGCAGCGCGGCCTGGCCAAACGTGCTCCAGTAGGTGCCAGTGTCCACCACGACCAGGCCCGTTACGCACACGGCAGACGTGGCGGTGAACAGGGCCTTCAAAAAGTCGGGCGGCGCGGCGCTGTCAGCGCGCGAAACCGGCAGCATCAGCACAAAAGTGGAAAGCAGAATCACCCCCGCGAAGCCCAGGGCAACGATGGTGGAAGGATTCAGCGAGCGCCGTTTGAGCATGGGAAAAGAGGTGGGAAAAGCCCAAATTATGGCTTTTTGCGGCGAGGTCGGCGGGGGTGTGCGGGCAAGGGCTGCGTGCTAGCATAGCCAACCTTACAAAAATCTATCTTGCCATGTTCTTGCCTCCCCGTAATTTATCCGTGTTGCGCATCCTGTTTTCGCTGGAAGGGTCGATCATCCCCAAAATCTGGCGGCGGGTGGCCTATACCATCGTGTTGTCGGCGGTGGTCAATGCCACACATGGTTTTGTGTACGGGCGCAAGATCACCCTCACACCCACGGCCTTTACCATCATGGGCCTTACGCTGGCGATTTTTCTGGGCTTTCGCAATACGGTGAGTTACGACCGCTTCTGGGAGGCGCGCCGCCTGTGGGGCATCATGTTCAACGCGGGGCGCAACCTGGCGCGGCAGTTCATTACCCTGGCGCCGCCGCAGGCTGCTTCGGTGGCAAGGCAGCGCGTGTACCTGGTCATTGCGTTTGTCTACGCCGTCAAGAACCAGTTGCGCGGCAAAGACCCCGCTGCTGAACTGGCGCCGTTCCTCCAGCCCGATGTGTTGGAGAAGGTGCTGGCCGCGCCCAACCGGCCTACAGCCATTTTGATGGAACTGGGCCATGTTTGTGGCGATTTGCTGCGCGAAGGCATGGATCCGCAACTGGTGGCGCGGGTCGACAACGAGCTGGCCGACCTGACGCTGGTGCTGGGCGGGTGCGAGCGCATCAAGGCCACGCCCATTCCTTATCCGTTTTTGCTGCTTCTGCACCGCACCGTGCACGTCTACTGTTTTTTGCTGCCGTTTGCGCTGGTCGAAACCATTGGTTACCTCACGCCGCTGGTGGTGGGCGTGGTGTCGTACACCTTCTTCGGGCTGGATGCCGTGGGCGACGAAATTGCCGACCCGTTTGACGAAGAGCCGAACGACCTGGCGCTCAACGCCATCAGCCGCACCATTGAAATCAATATGCGCGCGCAACTGGGCGAGACCGATTTGCCTGAACCCGTCCAGCCGGTGGGTGGGGTGCTTCTGTAGCGAACATACACCTGGCTGTGGCTCGCCATTTGCTGTGCAATAGCCCGCATGCCGTCATCTACGCCCTCTGAAACGCCGCGCCCGCAGCCGCTGTTCACCTACGTGCTGCTGGCCTTGTACCTGGCACAAGGCTTGCCTGTGGGTTTCATCACGCAGGCGCTGCCGGTGGTGCTGCGCGAGCAGCAAGCCTCGCTGGTGCTGATCGGCTGGTCGGGCATGCTGCTGGTGCCGTGGTCGGTGAAATTCCTGTGGGCGCCGCTGCAAGACCGCTACTACTGGCCGCGCATGGGGCTGGGGCGGAGCTGGATTGTGCCCATGCAGGTGCTGGCCTTGCTGGCGGTGGGCGGGCTGGCCTGGCAAGACCCTGCGCGCCTGCGGCACATGCCGGTGGCGGTGGCGTTTGTTGCCATGCTGCTGTTGGCGGGTTTGGCAGGCGCCGTGCAGGACGTGGCTACCGACGGGCTGGCAGTGCGTTTGCTTACCTACGGCGAACGCAGCATGGGCAATGCCATCCAGGTGGCGGGGTCGCGGCTGGGGCAGATACTGGGCGGGGGCGGTGTGTTGCTGTTGCTCGACGTGGCACCGTGGCGCATCGTGATGGGAGCCATGTTCATCCTCATGCTGCTGACGACCGTGCCGGTGCTGTTGTTGCGCGAGCCTGATTGGCGCGCCATGCGCCAGCCGCCCAGTGAAGACGTTGCGCAGGCACCTGTGTTGTGGGCACAAACAGGCAAGGCATCGCTGCTGCAACGCGCCCTGCAATTTGTCCGCGCTGAATTTGGCTATTTTGTCTCCACCCCCGAACTGCGTGCCTGGCTGTGGGTGCTGCTGGCCTACAAACTGTGCGAGAGTCTGAGTTCTGGCATGGTCAAACCCATGCTGGTCGATATGGGCTACAGCAAAACGCAGATCGGCCTGATGGTGACCATGTTGGGCGCGGCGGCATCATTGATCGGGGCAGGTGTGGCGCACGCCTTGCTCAAACGCATGGCACGCTGGCAGGCGCTGTTGTGGTTCAATGGGCTGCAGGCGGTAACGACCGGCCTGTATGCGCTGGTGCATGCCTTGCATGCGGGCAAGCTGGGCATAGTGGTGGGCCAGACAACGCTGGATGCATGGGTCTACGGCATCAACGCGCTGGAGCATATGGCCGGTGGCATGGCGATGGTGGCGATCTTCACCACCATCATGGACTATTGCCGCCACAAAAACGCGGGCAGCGACTTTACCGTGCAGGTCAGCGTCATCGGCTTTACCAACGGCGTGGCGCACCTCTTGTCAGGTTATATGGCGCAGGCGCTGGGGTTTGAGCTGCATTTCGTGGTGTGTGCGGCGCTGGGCTTGCTGCTGCTTGCACCCGTGGGGTGGTGGAGCAGGCTGGCGCGTATCAATCGAGAAACAAGCCGGGGTCTACCGCAGCACGGTTGAGCAATACCGACCAATGCAGGTGCGGCCCGGTCACGCGCCCGGTCGCACCCACCGCTGCAATGGCTTGCCCGGCCTTTACCTTGTCGCCCACGCGCACGTCGATGCGGCTCAGGTGGCACATCATGCTCATCCTGCATGCGCCTTTATCAATCCACACTGTGTTGCCGTTGAAAAAATAATCGCCCGTATCCACCACCGTGCCATCTGCCGGGGCAATAACGGCCTGACCTTGGGGTGCGGGAATGTCCAGCCCGCTGTGCGGCGCGCGTGGCTGCCCGTTGAACACGCGGCGCTTGCCAAAGCTGTTGCTGCGCGGCCCTGCAGTAGGTTGCAAAAAACGCAGCTTGTAGGGCACAGGTTGGCTGAATTGCGCCTTGACGGTTTGCTGGCGCGCGGCCTCCTGCCGGTGCCGTGCCAGGTCTTCGGGTGACAAGTCCACCACGCGCGGCGCCACCTTCAGGCGTTGTTCGGCATAGGTTTTGGGCAAAATCTGGTAGGCCACAGTGCGGCGGCCCTGGGCACTGCGCACTGTGAGGCTGGCCGGGCCGGGTTGGGCCTGCAAGGGTATGCCCACCACCGCCACCGCGCCTTGTTCGTTGGTGCTTACCAGCACAGGCACGCCCTGGCTGGTGACCTGCGCTGCACTGTCTATGTTGCCCAGCGGCACAATCGCCACGCCGCCGGGTACGGGGGATTCGGCAGGCAATAGGGGCGAAGGCGGCAGGGCGGTTGCAGCGCCCGATATACACAAAATACCCATCAACCACAGGCGCAATTGACGTACCCGAGATGGAACAGAAATGCGTGATGGTGTCTGCATGGCAAGTGGCGCAAAAAATTGAATGGCTCGACCCGAACGGCCAAAGCATACCCGCTCACGGGTTCTTGCGCAAAAAACTGGGCACCGCATGCTCACCCGCAGGCGGGGTGAGTGTTTCAGGCGCTGCAGGCGCAGCGGCGCTGGCGCTTTTTTCAACCGGTGTCCGCGTGCTTGCAGTACGGAGCAAGGTGCTCTGTGGCGTTGTGCGTTTGACGATGGGCCTGCTCTTTTCTTCCACCGTTGGCACAGGCGGCCACAAAGTGGGGCGCAACCAGTCCAGAATGGTTTGCCATTGGGCGTGGTCGGTTCCGGCCAGCTTGGTGGACAAGTCAAACACCGTCATGCCACGTTCACTGCTGCGCACGTAGTTGCGGGTGTCGCGCAAGCTGCCGATGTATTCCATGCCCAGGTTTTCGGCCCAGGCGCGCTGTGTTGCTGCACCGTTTGAGCGGCCGTCCAGCCGCATGCCTATGGCGCCCAGGCGGCAACGCCCGCTGGCAATGCGCGGCAGGGTCATCAATTCGGCATGGCAGGCGGCGGCCGACTGGCGGTCAAACACCGAATCGCACACTGGCATCAGCACCGCATCTGCCAGCATCACGGTGCGCGCCAGTTCCAGCCCGCGCATGCCGCCCGGCGTGTCAAGCACCACGTGGCTGATGCCCGCCGGTACGCGCAGCACATTGCTCTGTTCCATCGCCCATGCAGCAATGGGCGGCAGGGCGGGGTTGCGCAAACGCAGCCAGTCGCGGCTGGACTG
>JAUNUE010000044.1:6929-11220 GCA_030538335.1 Allobrachymonas sp.
CCCCTCCCGCGCCAGCCAGGCGGCGATATGGGTTGCCAAGGTGGTTTTACCGCTGCCACCTTTGCGGTTGATGATGGCGATAACGGGCATGGATGCTCAACAGGCCGTGCAACAAGATGCCGCGGCACATGGCTGCGGCAAACCCATTATGACAAGCTATTCTTCAAATGTAACCTTGGCCGTGTCTATTGCAGTACGGAAATGTGCAAAAGCGCCCGCGCGTCAAGCCTGCCAGACCCCGAACCCTGCCGAACGCAGGTCGATGCCGATTTCAATTTCGCGATCCACCGCTTCCTGGTACGGCATGGGGTTGAAGGCCTCGTACAAATCGGGCAGCAGGCGCAGGCCGTATTTGTGTACGTAGGTGTTGGCCTGGATGCCTGCCTTGTGCTTGTCAAAGCGCACGTCCGGATCCAGCCCGGTCATGCCCACGTACACGCAGGGCTTGCCGTCGATGTAGCCGGGGTTGCACTTTTTGAACCGCGCCTCAAACAGTACGTCTTTTGAAAGCTCCACCACATAGACGTGGTGGTGGGCGCGGCGCATGGTAGAGATATCAGGCAGGAAAGCCCACCGCAGCCAGTGCCTGCAACGGCCCGGCCTTGCGCACCACGTCAAGCTGTTCGCGGTGGCGGGTGTAGATCGTGCCGCCAAAGCAGATCGAGGCGATTGAAATGCTTTCGTAGCGCTCCTGGCTGCGGGGCACCAGCAGCATCCAGCCGTGGCTGATCAGCATGTTGTACGGCGGCACCAGGCCATCGGCACCGGCTTGCAGGCCCAGCGTCTGCGTGCCGTGCGCCCAGGCTTGGGTGAGTTGTTCTGCAGCCTGTTCCACTGGCATGCCCGTGGTGCAATCCACCCGCACAAAGCAGTGCCGCATGGGCAATTTGGGGTGCGTGGCAAGGCCTTGCAAAGGCAGGTCTTGCGGCAGGCCGGGCAGGTAAATGGCCAGGCTGGCGTTGTCGGGCGTGCCCGGTATCCACTGCAAATGCTTGTGGCGCTGGCTGGCGCCCGCCACCTTACCGCCGTTGTATAGACCCATGCCGCCCGCCTCGGTCATCACGCGGGCCAGTGCCATGAAATCGGCCTGGTTGATCGGCATCAACTGGTCTTCAAAGACCTTCGTCGCCAGCACCAGGTGTTGCTGGCTCAGCGGAAATTTGTTGAGGATGGCCACATGCGTATCGCCCAGCGCCCCCACCGTCAGCGCGGGCTCGGGGTGGAGGAACGGGTTGAAGTTCGGGTCGCGCGGGCCACCCGGCACCGCCACCCCGGCGCTGGCATCTTTGGCAGCCAGCGACGACACCCAGCGCACCACAAAGCGCATGCCGTCTTGCTCCACCGTGTCCTGCTCGGCCTGCACCGGCACCAGGGCGCCCGATGCCAGCGCGCTGGCACTGCGCGCGTCCACTTCCTTGATCAACTCGCTGTTTGTCATGTGTGTTCCTCCCTGATCACCAAGTGTAGGGGAATGCCATGCATAGCCTATGCAGGGTTACCCACACGCGAGTTTCGTAGGGCAGAACCTCCGCAGGAGATTCTGCCGGATGGGGCGACAGCGCTGGGTACATGCGCTGAAACCGCCTGCGCCAGTTCGGTCAACCCTCCACAAAAGCAAAGCTGTATATACCGTTTATCGGTAAATGGTATAAAATGGCTCCATGGCAATCCACGATTTCAAATGCCCGGACACTGAAGCACTTTTCACCACCGGAAAGTCGCGGCGGTTTGCCAACATCAAGGCCGTGGCAGAGCGCAAGCTCGCGCAACTGGATGCCGCCGTCACGCTGGAATCATTGCGCGCACCGCCCGGCAACATGCTCGAAGCCTTGCTGGGCGACCGCAAAGGCCAGCACAGCATCCGCATCAACGACCAGTGGCGCGTGTGCTTTGTCTGGACAGACAGCGGCCCCGCTCACGTTGAAATAGTTGATTACCACTGAAAGGAGTACACCCCATGCCCAAAAACGGAATGCGCCCCGTACACCCCGGCGAGGTGCTGCGCGAAGACTACCTGAAACCCATGAACTTGACCGCCCATGCGCTTGCCAAGCGCCTGCGCGTGCCTGCCAGCCGCATCAATGACATCGTGCTTGAGCGCCGTGGCGTCAGTGCAGATACGGCACTGCGCCTGGTGCGCTTCTTCGGCGGAGATGCCCAGTCGTGGCTGAACCTGCAAAGCGCCTACGACCTGCGCACAGCAGAAATTGCAAGTGCCAAGGTCATTACCGCTGAAATAGAGCCGATGTCCGCATAAGAAACCCGCCTCGGTGGGCGGATTGATTGTTTTGAGTGTCGGCTGCTTTGAACCGCGATGATGTTGTGCATAAGCCCTTATGCGTAGGGCAGGACCTCCGCAGGAGATTCTGTCGCATGGCGTGATTCGAAGGGAAACATGCGTCGGAATCGCCTTCGGCGGTTCCAACGAAACCGGCTTACGCGCGTTCTATTTTATCTTTACCTCTTTATATCAGTGACCCTGATAAATAAATCAGTAGCTGCTGCGTTTTGCACCTGATTTCTGAATTCGTCCATCATATCGAATACCTCATCATAGATTTCTAAAAATTCCTGTTTGTCTATATGTAATATATTTCCATGCGCAATATGATTTCTTTTGCTAACTAGCTTTAAATCTATTATATTTTTTTTGGCTTCGTAGGGGGTGTTGTCTAGACCCAGAACTTCGTTTATTTCTTTTAGAACTTCACTAGAAAGATTGGAGTGTGTATCTATTAGAATATTTTTAGGGAGTTTAATCTTGTTTTCCAGCTTGTGGCAAAAATAATTTATTAAATGGTTTGCAGTAGTCGTTTTACTTGATAACTTAATGCTATCTAACTGATTTTTGAATTTAATGGCAAGAAAGTTGGAGGTTAGTTCGTTCCCTTTGCAGGCTTGATTTGAAACAAAATGAAGATAGAGAGTTCCTGATCTCTTTATAAAGCCTTCCCAGTGTGCATAAAGCATCGCTACCCCAGCTCTAAGTAAGGCAGCTTCCTTGGATTTGTTTTGACTTGCATCTTGAATAAGGAGGCGTAGTTCGAACGCTTCGCGTCTTCTCCAAATCAAGTCATCATCTATCGATTGTTGTAGTTCTGCCTTTGTTCTCATTTTATTTTTTGAATAGTGTTCGACCCAATGGCACAAGTCTCCTCACCCTACTTGAGGCGTTTACACCTGAGCGTGACCATTCTGTAAATCGAGTATCAGACCAAATTGACATGATGGTCTTTGTGATTGATGTTTTTACGATAGATGTTCCGTTTTGAATGTTATGACCAAGTCCCATACCAACTACTTCAAACTGCGAAAGTAAGAATCCGCCCTCATGTTTTTTCTTGGTCTTGTTATAGCGCTTAAAAGAGTCTTCGCCGCACATTTGCTCGAGCATGTCAAAAGTTTGCTTGAAAGTTTCCTCAACTTTTTTGTAAGGAAACCTTTTATTGTTTGCCATTTCTGTCATACGGTCAGTTACGAATACACCGATATCCCCCAGTCCCTGTAGGCCGTTTTCATCAATATTGAAAAGAATAATGAAGCGTAAAGCGAGCTCAATGTCATACGCCTCTTCTAAAGTTCTGTCGCTAAGTGAAATAGTATTTCGAAAAGCTGAGTATTGGGAAAGACTTTTTAGCCATTCATACATTTTTTTGTTTAGCATTAATAACAGGCAGTTTCGTACTTCTTGTGGGCTTAGCTCGGATCCTCCAGTATTCAATCGTTGAAATAGGTCATATTTTGCATTCACATCACTTTCTTTAAGAATGATGCTAACTGCCAGCTTAGATCTTTTTATGGTGAGTTGCATCTCATTGGATAGACTATTTGAAGGGGTTTTGGGATCATTCCATTGCATGCCTAGTAGGCTAGGGAGATACTTTGTTGATTGAAGAACCAAAGGATTAACAAGTTTATTTTTCTCGTCTTTCAAAATACCAAGTAACTGGAAAATTGTTGATAGTCTCTGTAGCCCATCAACAACATCCCAAACGCCATCTTTACGTTGGTTGACAAATATAGGGGGGAGAGGAATGCCCAACAAAATAGATTCTATTAAATTGGTCTTTTGAGTATCACTCCATCTGTAGAATCTTTGGAATTCCGGGTGTATGTCTAGCTCATCTTTTTCATAAAGGCTGACCCACTCCCCAATGGACATGGAATATCCGTCAGTTCGAATTTCTCGTCGTCTTTGATCAATTTCAGAAGCAAGAGTCATTTTTTTCTCCGAAGTTTATTTATCCAAGGAAAACCCCCGGCTTTGCCGGGGGACTGCCAAGGTTTGACC
>JAUNUE010000045.1 GCA_030538335.1 Allobrachymonas sp.
AAGGTCATTTTCTATTTTTGGCTGTTCCTTTTGCGTCCTCTGCGTAACCTTTGCGTCCTCTGCGTCCGGTATCGGATGTTCTGTCAGCTTCACTCCAGCCCCTCCTCCACCAGTTCCGCCGCACGCAGCAGGGCACGGGCTTTGTGTTCGGTTTCCTGCCATTCGGTTTCGGGCACGCTGTCAGCGACGATACCCGCTGCGGCCTGCACGTAGAGCGTGCCGTTTTTGACGATGGCCGTGCGGATGGCGATGGCCACGTCCATATCGCCCGCATAGCTCAGGTAGCCGCAGGCGCCGCCGTAGATGCCGCGTTTGACCGGTTCCAGCTCGTCGATCAGTTCCATCGCGTGTACTTTGGGCGCACCCGTCAAAGTGCCCGCCGGGAAGGTGGCCTTGAGCACGTCCATATTCGTCATGCCTTCTTTCAGCGTGCCCTGCACATTGCTCACGATATGCATGACGTGGCTGTAGCGTTCGACCACAAACGACTCGGTCACCTGCACGGTGCCGGTCTGGGCTATGCGGCCAATGTCATTGCGCGCCAGGTCGATGAGCATGACGTGTTCGGCGCGTTCTTTGGGGTCGTGGATCAGCTCCTGCTCCACCGCCTTGTCCTGCTCGGGCGTGGCGCCACGCGGGCGCGTGCCGGCCAGCGGGCGGATGGTGATGGTGTTGCTGCCGTCGGCTTCGTGCTCGTGCCGCACCAGAATTTCGGGCGACGCGCCCACCACCTGGAAATCACCAAAGTGGTAGTAATACATGTACGGGCTGGGGTTGAGCGAGCGCAGCGCCCGGTACAGGTTCAGCGGGTGCGCAGCAAAGCGCTTGTGCAGGCGCTGCCCGACCTGCACCTGCATGAAGTCGCCGCCCGCGATCAACTCCTTGGCACGTGCCACCGCCTGCAGGTAATCGTCTTTGGCAAAGCTGCGTTGCACCGGCTCGCTTTTGAACACGCCTGCTGCGGGCGGCGTGGCCGGTTGGCGCAGCCGTTCGCGCAACTGGCGCAGGCGCTGCTTGCCGCGGCTGTAGGCCTCGGGCTGCTTGGGGTCGACATACACCAGCAGGCACAGCTTGCCCGAGAGGTTGTCGATCACAGCCACTTCCTCGCATTGCAGCAGCAGGATGTCGGGCGTGCCGAGGTCATCGGGCGGGCAAGTGGCTTCGAGTTTCTTTTCGATATAGCGCACCGCGTCATATCCAAAGTAACCCGCCAAACCGCCACAAAAACGCGGCATGCCCGGCGTGAGCGCCACCTTGAAGCGCTGCTGGTACGCGGCGATAAAGTCCAGCGGGTTGCCACGCGCCGCTTCCTGCACCACGCCATTGGTTACCACTTCGGTCACAGCCGCGTCGCCAAAGCCGCTGGCGCGCAGCAGCGTATGCGCGGGCAGGCCAATAAAGCTGTAGCGACCAAAGCGTTCGCCGCCCACCACCGATTCCAGCAAAAAGCTGTTGGCGCCGCCATATTCGGCATGTGCCAGTTTCAGATACAGGGAAAGCGGGGTTTCAAGATCGGCAAAGGCTTCGAGCATCAAAGGGATGCGGTTGTAGCCCTGCGCAGCCAGGCTGTTGAATTCCAGTTCGGTCATCATCGGGGTTCATTCCACCAAAAGGGCAAGTCCGTGCAGATGCGCATCACGAACGCTTTGGAACCTTGCCCTGAAAACACACTTTACCTGCCACCTGAGACAACCCGCGCAGGGCGGGCGGTGGCAGGCACCACCATCACAGGTGCCGCGTGCAAAAGCGCAGCACCCCAAGCAGCGTCAGGCCCGCCAGGACCACGCTCCCCGGCCCGCCTGGCCTGTAGTGATGGTGTAGTGGAAGAACATGGTGTTAGTCTAGCAAAAAATTACGGCTGGAGCTGAATATCCGCCAAGCTATCGAGATACCCCAGCGCCGGCACGCCTTCAATCGGGTCGCCGTGGTTGTAGCCATAGCGCACCAGCACCACGGGGCAGCCCGCACCGTGGGCGGCTTGCGAGTCGTTGGCCGAGTCGCCGATCATCAGCGTATCGGCAGGTGCGCTGCCCAGGATGCGTGCCGTTTCCACCAGCGGCATGGGATCGGGCTTGCGGCGGGGAAAGAACTCGCCGCCGTGGATGCAGGAAAAGTATTCGGCAATGCCCAGTTGCTGCAGCAACGCGGTGGCGTGCCAGGTGGGCTTGTTGGTGATGCAGGCCAGCTTCATGCCCGTGGCGTGCAGTTTTTGCACGCCTTCTTTCACGCCGGGGTACAGGTGGCTGTCGCGCCCGTTGATCTGGTCGTAATGTTCCTGGTAGCGGGTGTGGATGCGCTCGTAAAGTTCGTCATCTACCACGCCATTGTTCCCCTTGCCCAGATGCAGCAGCGCCTCGCGGATCAGGTACGGGGAGCCTTTGCCTACCCAGCGCCCGATGCGCTCGCGCTCCACACTGGGCCATTGCTGTTCGGCCAACATGTTGTTGAGCGCCAAGTCAAAATCGCCCAGTGTGTTGACGAGGGTGCCGTCCAGATCAAGCATCACCGCTTGCACAGCCAGCGCCTGTTCGCGACCAGGAATCAGCAATTCAGTTTTTTTACCATCAGGGGACATGCCGTCTTTCTTTTGAGATGTGCTCAACATTTTCTGGAATCAAAAAATAACATTTGCACGCAAAAAATCACGAGCCGGGGCATTGTCGCAGCATCGCCCGCCACCAAAGGCCTGGAAGCGATACATCCCGACATACCATAGGGAAATGCACTTGGCAACGCAAGGTACGGGAAAAACTATGCCGTTACCATGTCGCACCCATAACGAAAGTACGTCCACGTACTGCAACGATGAAAGGCCAAGGCCATGAAAAGCATTGACCCTCACCTGCAGCAACTGCTCCAGCAACTCCACCCTTACGCCAAACCTGTGCAGCGTCATTTGTGGCTGTACGATCTGATGGAGTGGATCCGTGGCGACCGGCGCGACGTGCAGGCCGCCGTGGGCCGGGTACGCCAGATCGTGGCTGCTGCCCAAGACAACGCCGAATTGCTGACGCGCTGGCATGTCTGGCGCAAACAATTCTTCCGGCATGTAGACCCCACGCCGCTGCTGGCCGACTTCGGCTTTGCACCACGCACGGCCTTCATGAGCGAGTTCGCGCATCGCCTGCGCCGCAAGTGGCTGCCCGCTTCGCCCGATACCACCGACCTGGCGCAGTTGTGCAACCTGCTGCTGCCCTACCCTTTTGATGCGCAATGGCTGCGCGCGCTCGACCCGCAGCTCACGGCCCAGTTGCGCAAGCTGTTTTTTGTGGAGCCAGACACGTTGCCCCAGGCCCCGCCCTTGGCCGATGGCCCTGCTTCGCCTGCGCCTGAAGACATCAAGCCCCCCCAAACAGCATCGGCCGCAAAAACCGAAGCCGCAGGCCAACTGGTACAAACCACCAGCACCGCGTGGCAACAGTCGGGGCTGAGCCATTGGCAGGCGACGCTGCTCGAAGCCATTACCTACAACGTCAGCCAGATCACGGCCATTGGCTTTGCCAACGAAATCCGCATCCGCATGACGCACAACGCAGAAACCACGCGGGCCTTTCATGACCTGCATGCTGCGCTTGACGGCTTTGGCCGCATGTTGCACCTGCACGGCCCGCAAAGCGAGCAGGCCAAGTTGCAAGCCCAGGCCCTGCGCGACCAGTTGCAGGCCTGCCGCCGCGCTGCCAGCACCGTGTACGAGCACTTCAGCCAGTATGGTGTTTCGATCGGCCTGGTGTTCATGCTGCGCCAGTTGCGCGACCGCATCCAGCGCGCCAATGAATTGCTCGATTGCCTGTTGAGCCCGCAGATTGCGCATGCCACCACCAAACTGCTGGCACGCCTCGTCATGCTCGGCACCGAGCGGCGCAGCCTGCGCAAGCTGTGGCAAAGCAACTCGCACCTGATGGCCGCCAAAGTGGCCGAAAGCCACGCCGAAACCGGCGAGCAGTACATCACGCGCAACGCCCGCGAATGGCGTACCTTGCTGGGCCACGCTTTGGGCGGCGGCGCTGCGATGGGGTTTGCGGTGTGGTTCAAGTTCATGCTCGGTGCCATTGCCATGTCGATTTTCTGGGCCGGTTTTGCTGCCGGGCTGAACTACGCCTTTATCTTCGTGGTGATCCAGTTGCTGCACTGGACGGTGGCGACCAAACAGCCTGCCGTCACCGCCCCCGCCATGGCGGCCAAGCTCAAGAATGTGGACGACCCCCAGGCGCTTGATGGCTTTGTGAACGAGGTGGCGCACCTGATCCGCTCGCAGATCATCGCCATCCTGGGCAACCTGGTGGCCGTGGTGCCCATGTCCTTGTTGATTTGCCTTGTGCTGTATCTGGTCACAGGCAAAGGCATGATCACGCCCGAATACGCAACCAAAACGCTCAAATCCCTGCACCTGTGGGGGCCGACCTTGCTGTTTGCCGCTTTCACCGGCGTGTTGCTGTTTGCGTCGAGCATTGTGGCGGGTTGGGTGGAGAACTGGTTTGCGCTGCACCAGATTGATGCGTCCATCGCCTACCACCCGCGCCTGCGCGGGCTGCTGGGCGCCGACCGGGCACAACGTTGGGGGCTGTGGTTGCGCAAGAACATTTCAGGGCTCACCGCCAACATCTCGCTGGGTTTCATGCTGGGCCTGTCGCCTTCTTTTGCGCAGTTTTTTGGCATTGGGCTGGAGGTACGCCACGTCACGCTGGTGGCTGGGCAGGTCGCAGCGTCGGCCTTTGCCCACGGCTGGCCCGTGTTGCGCGACAGCGGCTTCTGGTGGGCGGTGGCGGCCACATCGCTGGTGGGGCCGATCAACCTGGCCGTGAGTTTTTATCTGGCCTTCAGCACGGCGTTGGCGGCCAACAACCTGCAGCGGCTGGATCGCCACCGCATTTACGCCGCCCTGCGCGACCGCCTGCGCAACGATCCGGGCAGTTTTTTCTTTCCCCCGAAAATCAAACCCGCGCCCACTGTGCACCCCCTGGCCTTGCCCGCGCCGCTTGACGCGCCGACCCAGGAAGAGTCTGATCCTGCATCCAACACGCCTGCTTCCTGAGCACCATGTCTTCATCGCCCACCGCTGCCGGTGAATTCAGCCTGATCGCCCGCCATTTCCAGCGCCGCCAACCGTTGCGGCACGCTGCGCTGGGCCTGGGCGACGACTGTGCCTTGCTACAGCCCTTGCCCGGCGAGCAACTGGCCATTTCCACCGATACGCTGGTGGCAGACCGCCATTTTTTTGCCGATGCCGACCCGGCCGCCATCGGGCACAAGGCGCTGGCGGTGAACCTGAGCGACCTGGCCGCCATGGGCGCACAACCCCTGGCCTTTACCTTGGCGCTGACCTTGCCTGCAGCAGATGAGCCATGGCTGGCGGCTTTTGCACACGGTTTGCTGGCCTTGGCAGATGCCCATGGCTGCGACCTGATCGGCGGCGACACCACACGCGGGCCTTTGTCCCTCACCATCACCGTATTCGGCAGCGTGCCGCGTGAACAAGCGCTGTTGCGCAGCGGCGCGCAGGCGGGCGACGATATCTACGTCAGCCATGGTGCCACGCAAGGGCTGGGCGATGCGCTGCTGGCCTTGCACTTGCTGCAAGCGCAAAAAGGCCAAGCACCTGCTCCTGCACTTGGATATCTCTCTGCCAGCCAGCAATCTGCTTTGCTGCAGACTCTGCAAGCACGGCTGGAATGGCCCACACCGCGCGTGGCGCTGGGCCAGCAACTGCGCGGCGTGGCCAGCGCCTGCATCGACCTGAGCGACGGTCTGCAAGGCGATATCCGCCACCTGCTGGCCGCCTCTGGTACTGGCGCCACCCTGTGGGCACAGAACCCTGACGGTACCGGCCTGCTGACCGCTGCCAGTCCCAGTCTGCGCACGCTGGGCGATGCGGCGGCCATCGATTACGCACTGGCAGGTGGCGATGACTACGAGTTGCTGTTTACCGCTGCACCCGCACAACGCGCGGCCCTGCATGCCATTGCAAATCGCACGCATCTGGCGCTTGCACGCATCGGGCAGATGGATGCCGCGCCCGGATTGCGGTTGCAGCATGCAAACGGCCAGGCAGAGGCTGTCGCGGGCAAGGGGTACGACCATTTCTCGTGAAGTCGTCACACGTGCAGCACAAAAACCACACTGTGTAATGCATTTGCATGACACCCGCCGCCATTAGCCGCTATCATGCAAAGTCCAACGCCATTCTTTGGCGAATCGACGCTGCAGGAGAACCCATGAACAAGAATCTGATCCGCATCGGCATCTGCGCCGCCCTGGCCCTGGCAGGCACCACCGCCAGCGCCGGCTGCTACAGCATCTACAACAGCAAAGGTCGGCTGGTGGCCCGCAACCCGAACCCGCCGGTTGACATGAGCAAGCACCTGCGCCACACCGTGCCTGCAAAGTATGGCCGCGGCTCGGCCATGGTCTTTGAGGCGCCTGTGGGCACCTCGTGCTCCGATTACTCTGCCGCGCAAACCAACCGCCGCACGCGCACCACGCAAGACACCAGCGAAATTCTCGACAACCTGGCACGCCAACATGCAGGCTTTGGCCAGGTCAAGTGGCGCAGCGATGGCTGGATTGCAGACGTGGAATTCTGATCCCGCAGTTTCTTGCCACTGTCCCGAAAGCTGTCTTGAAGGCAGCTTTTTTGTTGGCCGCACCCCTTTTTTTATAGTCAAACCCAGAAATAATTGAACACCGTTCGTCCTGAGGTATCGAAGGACAGGCTGCCTATATTTGGGTTTCGATACCTCAACCCGAACGGAGCGGGGTGCGCAATTTGTCTGGTTATTTTTGTGAATAACTATAAGAGCTACACCGTGCGGCTGCGCGCCAGTGGCGGATTTTTGCTGAAATAGCCCTGCACGCCACGCAGCAACATATCGGCCATGCGCGCCTGAAAAGCCGCATCCCGCAGACGCACCTCTTCGGTGGGGTTGCTGATGAAAGCCGTCTCGACCAGCACACTGGGGATATCGGGCGCTTTGAGCACGGCAAAACCGGCTTGCTCCACGCGGGGCTTGTGCAGGCGGTTGATGCGGCCAATTTCGCCCAGCATGGCACCGCCCAACACCAGGCTGTCGCGGATTTGTGCCGTGGTGCTCATGTCGAGCAGGGCACGCTGCACCGTGGCATCGCGGCTGGTGACGTTGACGCCACCTACCAGGTCGGCCTCATTTTCTTTATTGGCGAGCCACCGCGCCGCCGCGCTGCTGGCGCCGCTGCGGCTCAAGGCGTAAACGCTGGAGCCGTTGGCCTGCGGGTTGGTAAAGGCGTCGGCGTGGATGCTGATGAACAGGTCGGCCTGCACGCTGCGCGCCTTTTGCACGCGCTGGTGCAGCGGCACGAAAAAATCGCCGTCGCGGGTGAGAAAGGCACGCATCGGGTTGCCGCCCACACGGCTGGCATTGATACGGCTGGCCAGCAAACGCGCAATGCGCAAGACCACATCTTTTTCGCGCGTACCGCCGGGGCCAATGGCACCGGGGTCTTCGCCGCCATGGCCGGGATCAAGCGCGACGATGATCAGGCGGTCGGTCTTGCGCGGCACCTGGATGCTGGGTGCTTCCGTGCGGGGTGGTGGTTGTGCGACCGAAGGCTGGCGCGGACGCGGTGGCGCAGGCATGGGCACATCCCGCTGCGCGATCAAAGCCGCCAGCGGGTCGTCCTGAACAGGTGTGGCCGGAACAACCGTGGGCGGGTTGCGGCTTGCCAGCCAGTCACCCACCGGATCGGCAGGGCTTGCGGGCGCAGGAGGCGCTGCAGGAGCGGGAGGCACCAGCCCCACGGCCTCGTCGCGGTTGTACTGCGCGATCAGTTTTTCCAGCGGGTCGGCCTCTTGCGCTGGATACAGGTCAAACACCAGGCGGTGCTGGTACGCCGCCACTGGCTGCAGGCTGAACACCTGCGCCCTGATGGGTTGCTTCAAATCGACCACCAACCGCACCACGTCGGACGAAAACTGCCCGATGCGGATGCGCGCCACGTTCGGGTCGTCGGGCTGCAACTTGTCCATCAACTCGCGCAACACCGGCGTGAGCGTGATGCCGGTGATGTCCACGCCCAGCCGCGGCGGGTCCGCATAAAACCGCTGTGTGTATTGCAACACGCTGTCGGATTCGATTGTGATGCGCGTGTAGTCTTGCGCTGGCCACATGCGCACGGCCACCACTTCGGCGGCGCGCGCCAGCCGCGGCAGACCCGCCGCCAACAGCAGGCTGCTGAGTTGCAGCAACTGCCGTCGCCCCAGTTTGACATGCCCCGGTGCCATCAAGCCAACTCCACGATCTGCAAAACGTGTTGTCCACGCGCACTGTGCGCCTCGATGCGCACCCGCCGCGTGTCCTCGCCCAGTGGCTCCAGATGCAGATCCCAATCGGGTTGGGGCAACAGCCCGCCGGCATTCTCGGGCCACTCCACCAACTTCAGGCCGGGGCTGGCAAACAGTTCGCGCAGGCCGCTGTCTTCCCACTCGCGCGGGTCGTCAAAGCGGTAAAAATCGCAATGCCAGATGGCAATGCCAGGTACGGTGTAGGGTTCCACCACAGCAAATGTCGGGCTTTTGATGCGGCCCTGCACACCCAGGCCGCGCAACAGGTAACGTACCAGGGTGGTTTTGCCCGCGCCCAGGTTGCCATGTAGGAAGACCAGCATGCCGGCATCTTCGGGCTGCACGCGCCAATGGTGCGCCAGGCGTTCGGCAAACGCCTGTGTCGCTGCTTCATCCTCCCAGATGAAGGTTTCTACAATCATGCACGGTTTCCTGTCATGCCAGCTACGCCCCCTCCTGCATCATCCCACCCGCCCGAGGCGCTTTCGCCAGCCGCGGGGGATGCCTTATTGTCCACGATCCGCCAGGCCGCTGCCAAGCTGGGTTTTGCGCATGTGGGCGTGGCCGATGTGGATTTGCGCAGCGCCGAAGCCGGTTTGCTGGCGTGGCTGGAACAGGGCTTTCACGGCAGCATGCACTATATGCAAACGCACGGCCTGAAGCGCGCACGCCCCGCCGAACTGGTACCCGGTACCGTGCGGGTGATTACAGCACGCATGGACTACCTGCCCGAAGCCACACCCGCACAGTGGCGTGAGCAGGCGTTGCAACGCCTGCAACAGCCGGATGCAGCAGTGGTTTCCCTCTATGCCCGCGGACGCGACTACCACAAGGTGCTGCGCCAGCGCCTGCAGCAACTGGCCGAGGTGATAACCCAACACGCAGGCCCAATGGGCTACCGCGTGTTTACCGACTCCGCCCCGGTGCTGGAGGTGGAACTCGCCAGCCGCAGTGCCCAGGGCTGGCGCGGCAAGCACACGCTGCTGTTGAGCCGCGAAGCGGGTTCGATGTTCTTCCTCGGTGAAATCTTTACTGACCTGCCCTTGCCGCTGACCCCTACCGAACCCCACACCGATTACTGCGGGCAGTGCACGGCATGCCTCACCGCCTGCCCCACAGGCGCCATCATCGCGCCCTACCGGCTGGACGCGCGGCGCTGCATTTCGTACCTCACGATCGAGCACCACGGCAGCATCGACCCAAAATTGCGGCCACTCATCGGCAACCGTATCTACGGCTGCGACGACTGCCAACTGGTCTGCCCGTGGAACAAGTTCGCCCGGCGCACGCCCCTGCCCGACTTTGACGAACGCCACGGCCTGGGCCACGCCCAACTGCTGGAACTGTGGCAATGGGACGAAGCTACCTTCCTGCAACGTACCGAAGGCAGCCCCATCCGCCGCATCGGCCATGTGCGCTGGCTGCGCAATATCGCCATCGCCTTGGGCAACGCCCTGAGAGAAGCCGATGAAACAGGCGCACAGGCCATCCGCGAGGCCTTGCAACAACACGCCAACCACCCCGAAGAACGGGTGCGCGAGCATGTGGCGTGGGCTTTGGCGCAGAAAACACAGCGATAGTCATTAGAATCCGCGCTTTTCGCGCTTGAAAGCGCTGCAATTGGCTCCATTTGGGAGCCATCTCTTTTGTTTTACTTTTTTCGAGTGCCCCCAATGACCCAAGACACCGAAAACATCCCCGTTGATCCCATCAATCCGGCAGCAGACACCGCATCGGCTGACAACGCGGCGCAAACGCCTGATCTTGAGGCTCTGCAAACCCAAATCCAGCAGTTGAAAGACGACTACCTGCGCGCGCAAGCCGAGGTGCAGAACACGCGCCGCCGTGCCGAAGAAGATGTGGCCAAGGCGCGCAAATTCGGCATCGAGGGTTTTGCCAACAGCCTGTTGCCCGTGCTCGACAGCTTTGAAGCGGGCCTGGCGGTAGAAAACGCCACGGCTGCGCAATTGCGTGAAGGCAGCGAAGCCACGCTGCGCCAGTTGCTCTCGGCGCTTGAGCGCAACAAGGTAGTCCCCATCAGCCCGGCGCAGGGCGACAAATTCGACCCGCATCTGCACCAGGCCATCAGTGTCGCCCCCGCGCCAGATGGCGTTGAACTAGCCGCCAACAGCGTGGTCACCGTGCTGCAAAAAGGCTATCTGATCGCCGACCGGGTGCTGCGCCCGGCGCTGGTCATGGTCACGGCAGCGCAGTAAAACGTTCTTTTACGCCTTTTATTTGCGGGTTTTCCACCCTATTTAAGGGTTACGGCTTGAAATCGGGTAGAGACCCCTTATTTCAGAGACAAATCCCTCTTTTCGGAGCTAGACAAAATGGCAAAAATCATCGGTATCGATCTCGGCACAACCAACTCCTGCGTGGCGATCATGGAAGGCAACACGGCCAAAGTGATCGAAAACGCCGAAGGTGCACGCACCACGCCCTCCATCGTGGCTTACCAGGACGACAATGAAATTCTCGTGGGTGCACCGGCCAAGCGCCAGGCCGTCACCAACCCCAAAAACACCATCTACGCCGTCAAGC
>JAUNUE010000046.1 GCA_030538335.1 Allobrachymonas sp.
GTTGGGCTCATAACCCAAAGGTCGGAGGTTCAAATCCTTCTCGCGCAACCAAACAAGAAAACCCGCATGTTGCAAAGCATGCGGGTTTTTTCATGGCTGGAGTGAGTATGCGATCAAGGCTTCGCATCATGCGCCAGCGAGTTGGCCTGGTACTCAGGATGCCGGTCAATATACGTCTTGACAAAGCTGCACTGTGGATCCACCTTGAGGTTTTGCGCGGCGGCATAGTCCAGCCCATGCTTGGCGAGTTGTGACCCCAGGCCACGCCCGCCGAGTTGCTTGGGCACGATGGTGTGGGCAAAGACAAAAACACCCGGACGCAGGGTGTACTCGGCGTAGGCCGTATGCCCTTCCAGTTGCATCTCGAAGCGGTGGGTGTCGGGTTGGTGGGTGATGGCGGGCGTTGCTTCTGTCATGGGGATCTCCTTGGGCGTTGCGAACAGGGCGTGAATAGATTCTGCTGCTGATCTTCTTCCAAAGTCAACAAACTGCCATGCGCACAGAAAACAAGAGCGTTGGATCAGGCATCAGGCACCGGCAAAGGCCGCGCAGGCCGCTGCTTGCCGGGGCGCCGCAGGTTCTCGAAGGCGGCAAACTCCCAGGCGCGCATCGCCAGCACCAGGGTGTAGCCTTCGCGGTCTTTGGGTGCGGTCTTCTGGTCGGTGAGGTGTTGGCGGGCAAAGTCGGCCACGATCTTGTGGATGCGATCCAGGAACAAGGGCGCATCGGCGCGTGAGATGGTGCCGTGCACCAGTTGCAGGCATTCGTCTTCGCCGCCGAAGTGGCCGCCGAAATAATCGAGCAGCACGCGATCACGAAAATATTCCATGACCGGCCCGTTGGGCCGCCAGCGAAAACTCTTGCCCACTTTAAGGCGGTAGCGGTTGTACGGGCGCAGTTCCAGGATGCCCAGCCGGTCGAGTTGCGCCAGCAGCGCAATGCCCTGCGCTTCAGTCAGGCGATAGGTGCTGGTGATCTGTTCCAGCGTCCAGTGGCTCAGGGCCGAGATCGCTACCAGCAGCAGCTTGTCGTCGGATACCACGGCACGCTCCTGTTCCAGTGTGAGCTGGCGCAACGGCGGCTGGTTGCTGCTCAGGCGTTGCGCGAGATCGGCAAAGTCGATTTTCAGCGCACGGCAAATGGCGTCGATGCGGGTCAGCGGCATGTCGCCCTTGGCGAACATGCGCTTCACGCTGGATTCGGCCATGCCCAGGTGTTCGGCCAGATCGGCATAGGTCATGCCTGCGGTCTTGAGTTCGGCCTTGATGGCCTGGATCAGTGCGGTGCTGGCGCTCATGGTGGGGGAAAGGCAGAAGTGGGTTTGCTGCAATGGTAGCCCAGAACGATACCGAAGAGGGCTTGGGATGGTGCCGGGGTGCATTTTGCGGGCAGGTACGGGGCAGGGCGGTGAACATGGGCAGCTATCGCGGGCGACACAAACCGCCTGCGCTGCAAGAAAGGAAAATCTCCCATGCCCACATTTGCCCAAAGCCTGAGCCATGCCGCAGCAAGATTCAAAAAAGCACCTGCTCTGGCTGGAACCGACCACAGTCCGCATGTTCCGCTACCCGACCAGACACCGATGCGCATGGGCGCAGGAGCCTGGCTGGCAGCCTATGCCTTGCTGCTGTGCGCGCTGGCCGTTGCCTTGCCCGTGGTGACGTTGCCGCCCAACTACCATGATTTTGCCGACCACATCGCCTGGGGCGTGCTGCCACATGCGCGCGACGTGCTGAGCAATGCCGCGTTTGCCGTGGCGGGGGTAGCATTGTTGTGGGCCATGCGGCGTGTGCAGACGGTGCGGGCCACGGCGCTTTCGCTCGATACCGAACTGGCTTTGCGTGTGAGTGCGTGGGGGCTGATTCTCACGACCTTTGCCTCTGGCATCTATCATCTGCAACCCAACGCTGCGGGTCTGGCACTCGACCGTGCGGGCATGCTGGTGGCTTTTGCCGGCATGCTGGGCGTGCTCGTGGTGGATTACCTGCCGCAACAGCGCGTGGTGCCGGTCATGGCGGGCAGCCTGCTGCTGGGCGCGGCTTGCGTACTGGCCGATTGGCTGCACGGCAATATGACACCTTGGGTGCTTTTTCAAGGCGGTGCGGCGGGTTTGATGCTGTTGCTGCCGATTTGCATGTGCGTGCTTGCAGACAAACAGGGCGCCGCTACTGCGCAATCGCCAACCTTGGGCATTTCCTGGTGGCAGGTGCTGGCGCTGTACGCTGTAGCCAAGGCACTTGAAATGGCCGACCATCCTATCTGGCAATGGAGCGGCGAGCTGGCCAGCGGCCATAACCTGAAGCACGTAGCGGCTGCCGCCACCGTGTTGCCGGTGATGTGGGCCTTGCGCCGTGTGCGGCAAGGCGCCCGTACAGATACATCAGTCAGGATGTAAGGACGCGCATCATGGATGACCACAACTACAAAAAAGCACCGCCCATGCAAGCTGCGGCCAAGTGGGTTGTTGTTGGCCTGCTCGCTTTTGTGATGAGCGTGCCCATCTGGTGGTTTTTTTATTGTTTTGTGTTGCTACAACTACTGATGGATGGCGAGCAGAAACTATCCTGCGGGGCCGCTTGCCTGGATAGGAATGGTTTGCAAATCGGGAATTTGGTGCACCTGCATGCGGTAAGATCATTCCCCTTTGCGCAAGGAATGATCTGGCACCATGGTTCCGCACCTGACCACCGCCCTCACTGGCCCCATCAGCGAACTTGAACAACGTATCATCGACTCGATGCCGGCCACGGAGCGCTGGTTCCGGCTGGAGTGGATGGAGCACACGCCGCCGTTCTACACCTCGGTGGATGTGCGCAATGCCGGGTTCAAGATCGCGCCGGTTGATACCAACCTGTACCCCGGCGGCTGGAACAACCTGAGCGAAGCCATGCTGCCGCTGGCCGTGCAGGCGGCGCAGGCGGCGATTGAAAAGATCTGCCCCGAAGCGCGCAACCTGCTGTTGATTCCCGAGAACCACTCGCGCAACCCGTTCTACTTCAAGAACATTGCGCAACTGGTGCGCATCTTCCGCATGGCGGGGCTGAATGTGCGTGTGGGTTCGATCAGCAACGATATCAAAAAACCCACCCGCATCGAGCTGCCGGATTTTGGCGCCGAGGGCAGCAGCGTGCTGCTGGAGCCGGTGGTGCGCACCGAGCGCCGCATCGGCCTGAAAGACTTCGACCCCTGCACGGTATTGGTGAACAACGACCTGAGCGCGGGCGCGCCTGGCATCCTCGAAGACCTGCACGAGCAGTACGTGTTGCCGCCCCTGCATGCAGGCTGGCACACGCGCCTGAAAAGCCGCCACTTTGCCTGCTACGAAGAAGTGGCCAAGCGCTTTGGCAAGATGCTGGGCATTGACCACTGGCTGATCAACCCACTGTTCGGCCACTGCGGCAAGGTCAATTTTGCTGAAGAAAGCGGGCTGGATTGCCTGCGTGACCACGTGGATGGTTTGCTGGCAAAAATCAGGCGCAAGTACAAGGAATACGGCATCCAGGAAAAGCCGTTTGTGGTGGTCAAGGCCGACAACGGCACCCACGGCATGGGCATCATGACGGTGCGTGATGCGGCAGATATTGACGAAATGAGCCGCAAAACGCGCAACAAGATGGACGTGACCAAGGACGGCCAGCAGGTGCGCAACATCATCATCCAGGAAGGCGTGCTGACCAACGAGCTGGTCAACGACGCCGTGGCCGAGCCCGTGGTGTACATGATGGACCGCTATGTGGTCGGCAGCTTTTACCGCGTGCATGGCGAGCGCGGCGCAGACGAAAACCTCAATGCGCCCGGTGCGCACTTCGTGCCGCTGGCGTATGACGTGAGTACGCACTTGCCCGAGCCGGGCGCCAAACCCGGTGCCAGCGCACCGAACCGCTTCTACATGTATGGCGTGATTGCGCGCTTGGCGATGCTGGCGGCCAGCTACGAGCTGGAAGCGACGGATCCTGAAGCGGAAAGGTTCTAGCCGTGCAAGGCGGGGCGGCGCAGTCGCCGGTGCTGCTGGCCTACTCCACCACCGACGGCCATACGCGGCTGATTTGTGAACGGCTGCAGGCGGTGTTGCAGCAACAGGCATTGCAGGCAGAGATCATGCCGCTGGCGCAGGCCGATGCGTGCGACTTGACGCAATTCGGCACGCTGGTGCTGGGCGCGAGCATCCGCTACGGCAAGCACCAGCCTGCAGTGCTGCGCTTCATGCAAACGCATCTGGCGGTTTTGCAGACGCGGCCTGGTGTATTTTTTTCGGTCAATGCGGTGGCGCGCAAGCCGGAAAAAAACACGGCGCAGACCAACCCCTATGTGCGCAAGCTGATGGCGCAAACGCCCTGGCAGCCGCAGGTGGTGACGGCACTGGCCGGCAAGATTGACTACCCGCGTTACGGCTGGCTCGACCGCAGCATCATCCGTTTCATCATGCAACTCACGGGTGGCCCTACCGATGTGCGTGTGAGCACCGAATTTACGGATTGGAGCCGGGTGGCGGCATTGGGGCAGCAGATTGCGGATCTGCAGCGGGCATGGCTGCAGGCGCGTTTGGCAACGCCCGCAACAAGCCCCAGCCCACCGCCAGCACGATGAGCGGTGATGCGGCCGTCAGCGTGTACATCCAGTCTGTCGAGACCTGGATGTCTGGCAAGGCCATGGCTTGCGCGAGTGCCAGCATGTTGTTGAGTGCATGCACCATCATCGGCGCAAGCAGCGAGCCGGTCCACTCGTAAGACAGGGCCATCAAGATGCCCATCACGAACAGGGCGGGCCACTGGGTGTCTTGTCCGTCTCCCACGTGCATGACGGCAAACAGCAGCGACGACAAGACCATGCCCAAGGCAGCAGAGGGCAACATCGGCAGCCAGCGCGCCACGCCATCGCGCAGGCTGCGGTACAACAGGCCGCGAAAGAACAGCTCTTCGCCCAAGGGCGCCATCACGGTTACGGCCAGCACCACCGCCACATCGGGCCATACGCCCTGGCCCAAACCCAGCCAGCGTGCCACCTGCTTGCTCGCTTCTTCGGCGCCGCTGACCGAGCGTTCAAACCACATTGACATGGCCTGCATCACGATCCACACCAGCAGGACGACGGCCGTGCGCCAGAGCAGCATGCCCCTGGGCGCGGGGAAGTCTTGCGCATACACGCGGCGTGACGCCAGCAAAGGCGTAAGCAGGGCGGCAAGCACAAACAGCAGGCCTTGCGACAGGATGCTGGCGGAGTCCATGAAACTGCTGTGCGGCAGCCAGCGGATTTTGAGCCAGATAAAGCCGATCAGGCCGCCTGCCGTGAGCGCCGCGCCGAGCAGGGCGTACCACCAGGCAAAACGCCCGTGCGGTAGCAAAACACCGGGACGCAGGCGTTGCGGTGCTGAAGGCGGCAGCGTCATGCCGTCATTTGGTTTGCTCACGCTGCCAGCCGTCCTGCCTGGATGGTGATTTGCCGCTGGCACTGCTGCGCCAGTTGCGTGTCGTGCGTGACCAGCACCAGCGTGCTGCCCAACGCCTGGTTAAGCGCAAACAACTGGGCAATCACCTCTTGCCCGGTGGCAAAGTCGAGGCTGCCCGTAGGCTCGTCGGCCAGCAGCAGGGCCGGTTGCACCACAAAGGCGCGTGCCAGCGCCACGCGCTGCTGCTCACCGCCTGACAGCACTTTTGGGTAGTGTTGCAGGCGTGCACCCAGGCCGACCTGCTCAAGCATTTGCTGTGCGCTGGTCTGCGCGTCGCTGCGCCCGGCCAGTTCCAGCGGCAACATCACATTTTCGAGCGCCGTGAGGTTGGGCATGAGTTGAAAGTTCTGGAACACAAAGCCCATTTTCTGCCCGCGCACGGCGGCACGGGCGTCTTCGTCAAGCGCAAACAGGTCGTTTCCCGCCACCCGCACCGTGCCACGGCTGGGCACATCCAGACCCGCCATGATCGACAACAGTGTGCTTTTGCCCGAGCCTGAAGCACCGACAATGGCCGTGGTGCTGCCTGCAGGCAAGGCAAAATGGATATCGTGCAAAATTTCAAGTTCGCCGCTGGCAGCGGACACGGTCTTGAAAACATGGCCCACTACAACCATATGGGAATCTGGTGGTTCATTAGATGTGGGAGCAGGACTCATCGGATCGGAAACAGAAGGACGAAGGGGAAATAGCATGCAGCATGAGGCAACGAACTGGTTATTGGGTGTGACCACCCGCAGGGGGCTGGCACGGCTGCTGCTGCCATTGTGCCTGATCGCTGTGCCGCTTGCAGGCCATGCGCAGGCGACAAAAACGGCAGCCAAACCTTCCGCCAAAGCGGCGGCCAAGCCCGTGCCGCGCATCCTGGTCGTGGGTGATTCGATCAGCTCCGAATACGGCCTGCCGCGCGGCAGCGGCTGGGTAGCGCTGCTGCAAAAGCGGCTCGATACAGGAAAGCAGAAAGCCGAAGTCATCAACGCCAGCATCAGCGGCGACACCACGTCGGGCGGGCGCTCGCGGTTGCCGCAATTGCTCAGCAAACACCAGCCGCAAGTGGTGGTGCTGGAGCTGGGCGGCAACGACGCCTTGCGCGGCCTGTCGCTGCAGCAGACGCGCGACAACCTCAAGGCGATGACGGTGGCGGCTCAAAAGGCCAGGGCCAAGGTGCTGCTGGTAGGCATGCAGGTGCCGCCCAACTACGGGCCGCAGTACACGGCCGATTTTGCCAAGGCTTTTGTCGATGTGAGCCAGGCGCACAAGGTGCCACTGGTGCCGTTTTTGCTCAAGGGCGTGGGCGATGTGCCCGACAGCCAGCGCTGGTTCCAGGCCGACCGCATCCACCCCAACGCGCAGGCACAGGGCAAACTGCTCGACAACGTGTGGCCGCAGTTGCAACGCCTGTTGCGCTGAGCCACACAATCCAGAAGCATGATTGCCGCAGCCCTTCTGTGCCTGGTCGTAGGCATCAGCGATGGCGATTCGCTCACGGTGCGTTGCGGCGCACCGGGAGATTACCAGGAGCACCGCGTCCGCATTGCCGCCATAGATGCACCCGAGCGCGGCCAGACGTACAGCCAGCGCGCCCGACAGACCTTGTCGGCACTGTGCTACCGCCAGCAGGCCACCATCGTGCAGACAGCCGTGGATGACTATGGCCGCGTGGTGGGCGATGTGCAATGCCGTGGGCAAGATGCCGGTCAACACATGGTCCGCACCGGCATGGCATGGGCGTTTGACCGCCGCCCCTACACGCATCGACACCTCTACGACTTGCAGGACGCGGCCAAGGCTGCGCGCATCGGGCTGTGGGAAGCGGTAGATACCGACAAACCCCCGATACCACCGTGGCGCTGGCGGCCTGCGTACCAGAACGCCCAACAACCTATTGCAGGAGAAAGAGCGCGCTGAGCCAGCGGTTGCGGACAAGCGCGCAGCAAAACCCAAGGCTGTACGTGATGGCCTTGTCAGATGTTACTTGGGGGAATTTGGTGGGCGATACTGGGATCGAACCAGTGGCTTCCACCGTGTGAAGGTGGCACTCTACCGCTGAGTTAACCGCCCGAAAAGGGGTTCCGCGGCGTGAGCATGAACTGCAACGCACGCTGGAAAGTCGCGCATTATCGCATAAATCAGGCCGGGTCTGGTGCAATATCCGGTGCGGCTTGCGTTCGCCACAGGGTTTTGCCGTTGCTGGCCTTGTCGATCACGTCCAGCATCGCGGCGTGTGCGGTGCTTTCTGCTTCTGATGCCTGCAGCACCGGCAGCGAAATGCCACGGTAATCCTGCACCACATGGGCGGCAGCGTTGGTGTCTTGCGGGCCGTCCATCATCAGCGATTCCTGTCCGCGTGTGAGTCGGACATACACCTCGGCCAGCAGCCGGGCATCGAGCAGTGCGCCGTGCAGTGTGCGGTGGGTGTTGTTGACTTCGAGGCGTTCGCACAGCGCATCGAGCGAGTTGCGCTTGCCGGGGTAGTGCGATTTGGCCAGCGCCAGTGAGTCGACCACGGCGCCGGTATGGCTGGCAAAGTCCGGGCGGTTGAGCAGCTTCAACTCCTCGTCGAGAAAGCCGGTATCGAAGGGTGCGTTGTGGATGATGATTTCATCGGCATCAGCAACAAAAGCAAGAAACTCTTCAACGACTTGGGCAAAAGGCGGTTTGTCGGCAAGAAACTCAGCCGTGATGCCGTGCACCTCCTGCGCGCCGGCATCAATGGCGCGGCCGGGGTTGACGTACAGGTGCAGGTGCCGGCCCGTGGGCTGGCGGTGCAGCAATTCAACGCAACCGATCTCGATGATGCGGTGGCCTTCGGAAACTTCGAGTCCGGTGGTTTCGGTGTCAAGAACGATTTGGCGCATGCTGGAATCTTAAGGGATTTGCAAAAAGCAATAGCATGGCCTTTGCGGATGTCTTAATAATTTGTTCAATAAAACCAAGCACAAAAACAGCTTCCTAAAATCCCGCGTATGGGAACTTGTTCACAAATAAAGCAGGTTTTTATAAAGGGCGGGTTGTAAAATGCATGGATATGATCCATGTACTGGGTCAGCCCTTCTTTTGTGAGGTATCCATCATGCCTGCATTGCAACGCTCCGCTTCTTTGCGTGGTGAAAACGGCATTCGCGTAGCGCGTATGCCCGCTGCGTTTGCACCCAACCGTATCTGCGCCCTCCTACTGGCCCTGCTGTGTGGCTTGCTGTGTTGGGCGGCGCGTCCGGCCTGGGCGCAACAGGCCATGGTGCTGGTGGCTGGCAATGTCAGCAGCCTGCAGGGCCAGGCAGTGGTGGAGCGCAACGGCCAGGTGCTGCCGCTGATCCATGGCAGTGCGGTGTTGACGGGCGATGTGGTGGTGACCCGGCCAAATGCGCGCGTGGATCTGGCCATGAGCGATGGTGCCGTGGTGCAGGTGCAGCCCAACAGCCGTTTGAAGCTGAACGATTACCGCATGACGACCAAGCCGAAGGATGCGCGCAGCTTCATGCAACTGGTGGAAGGCGGCTTGCGCACCGTATCGGGCTGGATCGGCCAGTTGCACAAGGACGAAAACTACCAACTGGAAACGCCCACCGCGATGATTGGTGTGCGTGGCACCGATTATTCCGTGGTCATTGGCCCCCAAGGCGTCACCGTGCAGGTGCATGAAGGCGCAGTGGCCATGTGCAACAGCGGCGGCTGTGTAACGGTGGCGCAAGGCCAGGCAGCGACGGCGGCCTCAATGTCAGGCAAACCATCGGTCAGCGGCACAGCGTTGTCAGCGGCGGGATCGGCGGCAGGACCCGTTGCGGCTGCGACCACGGCAGCAACAGCCAGTCAGCATCCGGCGGATGGCCGCAATGACGGGGGCAGGGGCGCTGATAACAGTCAAGGTACTTTTGGCTTGGGTGGCTACGAAGGTGGCCGAGGTAACGCGACAACTCCGGGTGCCCAAGGTAACGCAGGCAATAAAAACAACCCAAATAATCAGGGTAACTCTGGCAGAGGATGGGGCGTAGGGGGCACACCAGCGGGTGGTCAGTCCAATCCTTTGGGTGGCCGTATCCCTTGAGTTATCAAAACCCGGACTATTGAAGCCCTGTGATCGCACAGGGCTTTTTGTTGGTGCCTGCCCGGCCTGCGCTGTGGTTTGACGCGCATTGTGCATGGCACCTGTCAGCAAGACTGCGGGTTTGTGCAAAGTAGAATCGGCGGCCATGCGTGCAGTCATCGTTGATCCCGCCAAACCCGGTGCCACCAAATTCCATTGGGGTGACGTGCCTGCCCCTGTTCCGCGTTCGGGCGAGGTGCTGGTTCAGGTCACTGCGGTGGCGCTTAGCGCCTGGGAGAAGCGTGTAGCCAGCAACGACAACGCGGCAGCCCTTTCACGCCAGATCGGCAAATTCCGTGTTGCTCTCGGGTTGGAGTTCTCGGGCATAGTCCGGGCTGATGGCAAGCGGCTGCGCACCGGGCAACGCGTGATGGGTGGGCCGCATTTCACCAAGGGCGAGAAGGCACTGGCGGAGTTTGTTGCCGTGGCCGAAGACCATCTTGTGGCCATTCCCGATGCCCTTGAGGCCACCGCTGCTGCCGTACTGCCTGTTTCTGCCGAAACGGCCTTGCGCTGTGTGGATGCCGCCCTTGTCAAGGCGGATGACCGCGTTCTCGTGATTGGGGCGGGTGGCGGTGTGGGCGTGAACGTGGTGCAACTGGCTGCGGCGCGCGGCGCGCAGGTCACAGCCGTGGCATCAGAGGCCGCATTGCCCCGCTTGCAGGAGTTGGGCGCGGCACATGCTTATGCCTACACCACTGCTGCCGCTGACGGGTTGCCAGGCCCCTTTGATGCCGTGATCGACCACTCTGGCACCCGGCGTTTTGCAAACGTTGCCCCCCAACTTGCCCGTGGCGGGGCATTTGTATTGCTTGATCCGCAAAAAGACCTTGCCGGGCTGGTCAGTTCCCTGTTGAGCCGCCGACGCATGCCTCTGGTCTATGTGCCGCAACCAACCGCCCCCATGCAGGAAAGGGTGCTTGCCCACGTTGCCCGTGGCGAGCTGACGCCGGTGGTTCAGGCCGTGTACGACGCCTCGCGGCTGACCGAGGCATTCGAGTCATTGCTTCATGACCACCGGGTTGGCCGCATGGTGATCACGCTATAAGTGCGGCACGGCCTTGCGGTTTTATTTATCCAAGGAAAACCCCCGGCTTTGCCGGGGGACTGCCAAGGTTTGAC
>JAUNUE010000047.1 GCA_030538335.1 Allobrachymonas sp.
ATGCAATGCCCGCAGCGATGCAGGCGACACCGGAAACGGCAACCTGGTCAGGGCCGGTAAAAAATGCCCCGAATGCGGCGCGCACGCCATGATCCGCAAGGATGGCTGTGACTACTGCACCCAGTGCGGGCATGTGGGAAGCTGTGGCTAAGGTTGCCAAAAAGCGCCGCAGCGACGTTGCGTTTTTTATGGAGTAGGGCAGAACCTCCGCAGGAGATTCTGCCGTATGCAGGTGTTTGACAAGCAACATGCGTCAGAATCGCCTATGGCGGTTCTGACTGACAAGTTGGAGTCACCGCGGTTCCACACAACCTGTCTCTGCGGCCCTCTGCGTTCTCTGTACCTCTGCGGTGAACGCAGCGTCTGATTTCATCAACCTTCCAGGCTCTTGCGCAAATGCGCAGGCGGAATTTTCAGCGCCTCGCGGTATTTGGCCACGGTCCGGCGGGCGCACTGGATGCCGCGTTCCTGCAGCAGTTCGCACAGGCGCTGGTCGCTCAGGGGTTGGGTGGCTGATTCATTGGCAATGAGTTCCTGCAGCAGCGCCCGTACCGCGGTGCTGCTCGTGCCCGCGCTGCCGTCGTTGGAGGCAAGTGCTGAACTGAAAAAATATTTTAACTCGAACGTGCCGCGTGGGCTGGCGAGGTATTTGCCGTTGCATACACGGCTCACGGTGGACTCGTGCATCTCGAGTTCTTCGGCGATTTCGCGCAACACCAGCGGTTGCAGGGCATGTACGCCTTCGTCAAAAAAGCCTTGCTGCTTTTGCACGATGGCTTTGGACACACGCAAGATGGTGTCAAAGCGCTGTTGCAGGCTGCGCACCATCCAGCGCGCTTCCTGCAGGCGCTGTTGCAGCGCACCGGCGTCGCCGCCGCTGCTTTGGCGCAGGGCCTGGGCGTAGACTTCGTGCACGCGCACCTTGGGCAGCACGTCGGGGTTGATGTCCACCTGCCAGGGCTGTTTGTGCGCTTGCGCGCCAGTGGCGCGGCGCACCAGCACGTCGGGCACGATGGCGATCTGCTCCACATTGGCAAAGCACCGCCCCGGCTTGGGTTCGAGCGTGGCGATCAACTGCATGGCAGACTGGATCTGCGCCGCCGAAAACCCCGTGTGCTGCTGCAGGCTGCGCACATCGCGCCGGGCCAGGTGTTCAAGCGGTTGCTGGCAGACCTCCAGCGCCACCTCGCGCGCCAGCAGCAGGGCGGTTTCTGCGTCGCTGATGCGCATTGCCTTGAGTTGCAGCCGCAGGCATTCGCCCAGGTCGCGCGCGCCTACGCCAGGCGGGTCGAGCGTGCGCAGCAGGCGCAAAGCCACGGTGAGGTGGTGTTGCCAATCGACCAAGCTGCTGTCGGGTGCGGTGCCGGTGGCTTGCAACTGCTGTTGCAGCGCCTCGGCCAGCTCGCCCAGCGATTCTTCGAGGTAGCCGTTTTCGTTGAGCGATTCGATCAAACAGTACAGCGCCGCCTGGTCGGCTTCTTCCAGCCGCAAGGCCAACGCCTGGCCGTGCAGATGGTCGTACAGGCTGGCGTGGGCGGTATCGTAGTCGCTGAAGGTGTCATCGTCACTGTCGGCGCTGGCGCTGTAGCTGCTGGAGGCTTCGCCGTCCCAGCCTTCTTCGGTGGATGTGGCGTCTGTATCGCCAGAGGTGTCGGTGCGTGCATCGCTTTCGAGCGGCTTGGCATCTTGCTGGCGGCTCCAATCGTCGGTGCTGGCATCGACGGTGGAAAAAGAGGTACTGTCGTCTTCCATCACGCTGAAAGCATCGGTCTCGCCCATCAGGGTGTCGCCAAACTGGGTTTCAGGCGCGTCTTCGGGATACGTTTCTGCCTCGGATTCGGGCGCATCCGTGCGTTCGAGAAAGGGGTTGTCGGCCAGCATTTGCTGCAGTTCCTGCTGCAGTTCAACCCCTGAGAGTTGCAACAGGCGCAGTGCCTGTTGCAGTTGTGGTGTAAGGACGAGGCTCTGCGACGTGCGCAGTTGCAGGCCGGTTTTCATGGCTGCCTGCACTACATGCGGAAGTGCTCGCCGAGGTAGACGCGCCGCACGTCGGCGTTGGCGATGATGTCTTGCGGCGTGCCTGCGGCCAGTACGCTGCCCTCGCTGATGATGCAGGCGTGGTCGCAAATGCCCAGTGTTTCGCGCACATTGTGGTCGGTAATGAGCACACCGATACCGCGCTGCTTGAGAAAGCTGATGATGCGCTGGATTTCGATCACGGCGATGGGGTCGATGCCGGCAAAAGGCTCGTCAAGCAGGATGAAGCGCGGTTGCGTGGCCAGCGCGCGCGCGATTTCGACGCGGCGGCGTTCGCCGCCCGAAAGCGACAGCGCCGGGTTGTCGCGCAGGTGGCTGATATGCAGTTCATCGAGCAGCGCCTGCAGGTGTTCTTCGATCACGGCCTTGTCCAGCGGTTTGCCGTGTTCGTCGTGCTGCAGTTCGAGCACGGCGCGGATGTTGTCTGCCACATTGAGCTTGCGGAAGATGGATGCCTCTTGCGGCAGGTAGCTCAGGCCCATGCGCGAGCGTTCGTGGATGGGCAGCCTGTGTACGGGCTGGCCGTCGATATGGATGGTGCCGCCATCGGCACGCACCAGGCCCACAATCATGTAGAACGAGGTGGTTTTGCCGGCACCGTTGGGGCCGAGCAGGCCGACCACTTCGCCATTGCGCACGGTCAGCGAAACGTCTTTTACCACTTTGCGGCGGCCATAGGATTTTTCCAGATGGCTGATGACCAGCTCGCTGCTGGCGGGCATGTGGCTGGCCGTTGCCACCGGGTTTGCGGCGGTGGATTCGGCGACCGGTGCTTCGGTTTCGGTCATTGGGGCTTGCCCCCGATTTGCGTGCTGGGCTGCAGCGACATGGCCGGGCGCTTGGTGCCGGATGCTGCCGGGCCACGCGGTACAGCGGCGCCACCACCTTGGCGCGGGCCGATCATGGCGCGCACACGCCCGCCCGGTATGCCATCGGGCGAAGGGGCGGCAGACGGGCCAGCGCCTACAGCGTTGTAGACCTCGGTGGCCTCGTTGTATTCGAGCGTTTCACCACGGATTTCATCGGCCAGCACATCGCCCGCCAGGCGGCGCATGACGGCTTTGCCGATCAGCCGCACCATTTGCGTTTTTTCGTCGCGCTCGATGCGGTTGGCCTGGCCTTCGATGAATTCATTCAGCCCTTCGCGTTTCTGGCGCATGAACGCCTGCCTGCCCACCGCCACGGTGAACTGGTTGCCTTCGGCGTCTTGCCGTACTTCCAGCGTGTCGGAGCGCATCAGGATGGTGCCCTTGGTGCCGACCACATTGCCGGTGGCGGTGGTGATCTTGTTCGCATCGTCGTGCCGCATGGTGTCGGCTTCGATGAAAAGCGGTTTGGCGCGGTCGGCCTGCTCCGCATGCACCAGGCTGGTGCTCAAGGAAGTGCAGGCCACAACGCATGCCAGGACAGGACGGAAGGAGAATTTCATGAAAAGCGCAATGGATGAAGCAGGCAGGATTTGCCAAACAGGGTTAACCCATTGTAGCTAGGGAAAGCGGCAAGGTTCTACGCCAGGAGCATGACCCATCTCACGCGGGACACAGATAATTCTTGGTACCTTGCGAGGGAGGCGGTAAAGCTCAGCCTTTGGCTTCCTGCTGGGCAAGATGGGCGGCAATCTGCAGCGCACGGCTCAGGCTTTTGGCCATGGAGCCATCGCAAAAGTATTTTCCTGCCACACCAAACGAGGGCACGCCGTTGACCTGGTAGCCTTCGATCAACTGGTTGGCTTTTTTGAGGTTGGCGTCCATGCTGAACGAGTTGTAGGCGCTGGCAAAATCAACATCCTTCAGTTCGGGTTGCTTGCCAGCCCAGGCGATGATGGCGTCGGACGAAACCAGCGGCTCTTTGGCCACGTGCAGGGCGTGGTACACGCGCAGATGCAGGTCGTCAAGCTTGCCCAGGTCACGCAAGGCGTAGTACAGGCGCTGCAGCGGCTCGTGACCGGGGCTGCCAAAATTCACGGGCACCATGTCGAAGGCGATGTTGGCTGGGGCCTGCTTGCGCCAGGCTTCCACCTCGGGGGCAAAGGTATTGCAATGTGGGCACCAGTAGCCAAAAAATTCGGTCATGCTGGCTTTGCCAGCCGGTGCATCGGTTGGCAAGGGGTTTTTGAGTACGGCGTAGTCAATGCCTGCCACTGGTACCAGTGCCGCGCCAGATGCAGCGCCGCCGGGAGCTGCCGCATCCTGTTTGGTGCAGGCCGTCAAGGCGCCGCCACCCAGCAGGAGCAGGCCCGAACCTGCAGCCAGGGTACGGGCAAAGTCACGGCGTTTCATGGGTGCAGTCATGGGGTCTCCTTGGGCGGTTGAAATAGGGGGGGATAGGTGTGATCAGCGCTGTACGCGCACCAGTGCGGTTTCCATGCCGCCGCCTTCCAGGCGCGAACGCGCGCCGTCGGCCTCGGCCTTGGTGTTGTACGGGCCCAGGCGCACCTGGTACACCGTGCGGCCCGCTTGCTGGCGCTCGTTGACACGGGCATTCATGCCCAGCAGCGAGGCGCGGGCTTTTTGCGATTCGGCACCTTCAGGGTCGCGGAAAGCGCCGATCTGCACAAAGTAGACAAAAGGTTCGGCACTGGCGGCCGGGGTGGTTTGAGGCTGCAGTGTGCCGCCCGCCGCCACTTGGGGTTGCTGGTTGCGTGCCTGCAACAAAGCGCCGATCGGGTCGGCAGAGGCATTGGCCTGGCGTGCGGCTTCTTCGGCGCGTGCCCTGGCACGTGCCTGTTCTTGCGCCTGCATGTCGGCCTTGAGTTTGGCCGCAGCTTCGGCGCGCGCGCGGGCCAGTTCGGCCTCGCGTTCCACATCGGTCATGTCGGCGGGGGTGCTGGCACCATCCATGGGTGCGACGGCCACGCCTGCCGGATCCCCTGGTACGGTTACGACGGGCGGCGTGGTGGGCATGGGTTGCACGGTGCCGCTGGCGGCCTTGCCTGCCAGGGGTGCATTCGGATCCCAGCTTTTTTGCCGTGCTTCTTCAGCGGCCAGTTGCTCGGCTGTTTTGCTGGCGCCCTTGTCGGTAAACGGCGTGGGCACTTTGGTGATGTACACCGCCACCGCCAGGGCCACGGCCAGACCCACCACAATGCCGATGATGAAACCCACCACGCCAATGCCGCGTTGGGCGCTGCGGGCGGGTTGTTTGTGAGAATGAAGGTTCATGATTTCCATTTGCGGGATTACATTTTTTCTGGCGCAGTCACACCAAGAATGCCCAAACCGTTGCGCAATACCTGGGCGGTAGCCGCTACCAACGCCAGCCGCGCATCTCTGGTGGGCACATCGTCCACCAGAATGCGTTCGGCATCATAGTAGCTATGGTAGCTGGACGCGAGTTCCCGCAAGTAGAAGGTTACATCATGCGGAGCAAAATCGCTGGCGGCGGCGCGCAACATATCGGGATATTGTGCAATTTTCAGCAACAGGGCTTCGGCCGCCGGGCTGTTCAGCGGCGACAGGTCAGCATCCAGCAGGCTTTCGGGCTTGCCGCCGTTTTTTTCCTGCCATTGCGCCAGCACCGAGCAGATGCGGGCGTGGGCGTATTGCACGTAGTACACCGGGTTTTCGTTGTTTTTCTGTACGGCCAGATCCACATCAAAGGTGTATTCCGTATCGGGCTTGCGGCTGAGCAGAAAGAAGCGCACCGCATCGGCACTGGTCCAGTCGATCAGGTCGCGCAGCGTGATGTAGCTGCCCGCGCGTTTGCTGATCTTCACCTCTTCGCCGCCACGCACCACGCGCACCATGGTGTGCAGCACATAGTCGGGGTAGCCTTGGGGGATGCCGGCATTGGCCGCCTGCAGTCCGGCGCGCACGCGGGCGATGGTGCCGTGGTGGTCGGTGCCCTGCACATTGATGGCTTTGGCAAAACCGCGTTCAAACTTGGTGATGTGGTAGGCCACGTCGGGCAGGAAGTAGGTGTAGGTGCCGTCGCTCTTCCTCATCACGCGGTCTTTGTCGTCGCCAAAGTCGGTGGTCTTGAGCCACAACGCGCCGTCTTTCTCAAACGTGTTGCCGCTGGCGATGAGGCGCTTTACCGTGTCTTCCACGCGGCCATCGGTGTAGAGGCTGCTTTCGAGATAGTAGTTGTCGAACTTGAGCCGAAACGCCTGCAGATCCTTGTCCTGCTCGTTGCGCAGGTAGGCCACGGCAAAGGCGCGGATGTTGTCGATGTCGTCCACGTTGCCGTTGGCGGTGAACTCGCGGTCATCGGCGCGTACCGATTGTTGGGCCAGAAAGTCGTCGGCAATGTCCTGGATGTAGTCGCCGTTGTAGGCCGCCGCATTTTCACCACTGGGCCAACCGGCATCGCCGGGCTTGATGCCTTTGGCGCGCAACTGCACGGAGTTGGCCAACGTTTCGATCTGCACGCCTGCGTCGTTGTAGTAAAACTCGCGCGTCACATCCCAGCCTTGTGTGGCCAGCAGGTTGCAGATGGCGTCACCCAGCGCGGCCTGCCGGCCGTGGCCCACATGCAGCGGCCCGGTGGGGTTGGCAGACACAAATTCCACCATCAGCTTCTGGCCGGTGGCAGGCTGCACGCCATAGCCCTTGCCTGCGGCCAGCACTTCGCGCACGGTTTGCTGCTTGGCCTCGGGCTTGAGGCGGATGTTGAGAAAACCCGGCCCCGCAATTTCCACCGCGGCCACCCATTGGGCAAACGCGGGCGTGGCCAGCAGTTGTGTTTTGAGCGTTTCGGCCAGCGCACGCGGGTTTTGCCCCAGGGGTTTGGCCAGTTGCATGGCTGCGTTGGTGGCCAGGTCGCCGTGGGCAGCCTGCTTGGGTGATTCGAAAGCGGCCTTGCTGCCCGCGCCGGGGCTGAGGCTTTCCAGCTCGGCAGCCAACGCATCGAGCAGTTGTTGTTTGATCTGTTGCATGAGGCGGATTGTAAAACCTTGCGGAAGCTTGACACTGGGGGTACAGGGTGTCAGTGCAGGTTTTAAGGGCGTAGTGTTTCCAGCGGCAACTGATCCAGTTCCTGCAGCAGATCTGCCAGAGCTTTTCCTGTGGCCTGCAACAGCGCCTGCCCTTTTTTTGCCGTGGCGGTGGTTGCATTACCCACGGCTCCCTCCGGGTTGTAGTCCTGCATCTGCCAGGCCAGCTTGGCGCTGTGGCCATTGCCGAGAAGGGCATGGTTTTTGGCACGTTGTTCCGAGGTGCTGGCAAAGTTGCTGGCCTTGTCCATGCGCACGTCTTGTGAGTGCAGCGCCAGCATCAGGCTGGTTTCGATAGCGCCCGCATGGATGCCAAAGCGGTGCTCGTGCGCATCGAACGCTTCAGCGGCTGCGCCCAGCGGCAGGTTGAACCAACTGCAGGTGTACACCAGCAGATTCAGGCGTGCGCGTAAGTCACGCGCCACCACATCCAGCAGCCCCACATTGCCGCCATGCGTGTTGAAGATCAGCAGTTTCTGGATGCCGCTTGCGGCCACGCATTCGGCAATTTCCGTCCATAGCCGGATCACGGTGGCGGACGACAGAGTGAGCGTGCCCGCAAACGCCGTGTGCTCCGGGCTGTAGCCCACGGCTTGCGTGGGCAAAAAAAGCACCGGCGCATCTGGCGGCAGATGCGGCAGGCAGGCTGCCACCATGCCATCGGCCAAAGCGGCATCCACCTTCAGGGGCAGATGTGGGCCGTGCTGCTCGATTGCTGCCACAGGTAACACCGCGATGGCGCGGGTCTTGTCGAGCGCAACCAGCTCCGCCGTGCTCCAGTCGGCCCAATAGCGCGAGGTGCCAGGCGGGAAGGGGGCGTGAGGGAGATCGGCCATAGCGCGCATCATAGCGATCTGTTGGACAATAGTGCAGATGATGATCTGGTCTGCGAAATCTGGTTTTGGGTGGTTCTGGCAGTTCGTGCTGCTTGTGTGCCTGTTGTTGGGCAAGCACGATGTTGTGTGGGCACAAGGTGCAGGCGTGCCATTCCCGGCTTCAGACGCCTTCGGCTCGATTAACAGGCCCGCCCATGAAGTTCGCACCGCTGAAGTCAACGCCCGTCTGCTGGCCTGGGCGCCACAAGGCGTAACGGCAGGCAAGCTGCTGTGGCTGGGGCTGCAATTGCAGCCTGCGCCGGGCTGGCATACCTATTGGAAGAACCCCGGCCAGTCGGGCGCGGCCACAACGCTGCAATGGCAGTTGCCCCAAGGGATGGAGGCCGGTGACATTGCCTGGCCGGTGCCCACCAGGCTGCCTTTCGGGCATCTTGCCAATTTTGGCTATGACGATACGGTGCTGCTGGCGGTGCCTGTCAAGATCAGCCCGGATTTTGATGCGCAGGCAGATCGCGCACCCATTGTGTTGCAGGCGCAATGGCTGGCCTGCAAGACCTTGTGCCTGCCGCAAGAAGGGCGCTTTGAACTGAAGCTGCCTGTGCGCCAGCCCTTGCTGGACGATGCCGAAGCATTCAAGGCGCAGGCACGTATGGTTCCGCAGACGCTGCCATCGGCGGCGTTCAGTGCAACGGTCGAAGGGCAGGAGCTGGTATTTGAAGCCCGCGGCCTGCCATCAGCGTGGCGTGGCAAGGCGCTGAACCTGTATCCTGAAACGCCGGGCATCATCCCTGCTGTGGCCGCAGGCGAGCAGCACTGGCAAGGCGCGGTATGGAATATGCGCTTGCCGCTGGATGCGCAGCGCAGCGCCAGCCCGAGTGTGTTGCCGGTTGTGTTGGCGCTGCAAGTGCGAACGCGACATAGTGAGGTTGCCAGCAACCAGCCAGGCCAAGCCAGTTACCGTTTACAAGCCACGGTACAGGGAAACTGGCCGCCGGTGCAAGCGGCATCGGCGCCGTCCCCGCAACTGGAAGCGGCACTTGCTGCCAATGCCGAGCAGGCTGCGGCCCAGCCAAGCACCCCGCCAGCGCCCGCATCGCTGACCTGGTGGGGCGGGTTGGCACTGGCTTTTTTGGGTGGCGTGGTATTGAACTTCATGCCCTGCGTGTTTCCGGTGCTGGCGATCAAGGTGCTGGGGCTGGTGGAGCAGGCACAGCATCCGCGTATGGCCCGTGTGGCGGGCGCGGCCTACACGGTGGGCACGGTGTTGAGTCTGTTGCTGCTGGCAAGTGGTTGGCTGCTGTTGCGGGCAGGTGGGCAGCAACTGGGCTGGGGCTTCCAGTTGCAAAACCCGTACATGGTGGCGGCTTTGGCGGCGCTGATGGTGCTGGTCGCGCTCAATCTGCTGGGCGTGTTTGAAGTGGGGCAATGGTTGCCAACAGCCTGGACGCAAAACCGTCCCCGCCATGTGGTGGCTGATGCCTTTTTGTCAGGCGTGCTGGCGGTGCTGCTGGCATCGCCCTGTGCGGCGCCATTTTTGGGGTTGGCACTGGGCTTTGCGCTGGTGCTGCCTGCGCCACAGGCCTTGTTGCTGTTTGGCGGTATGGGGCTGGGGTTGGCCTTGCCGATGGCTTTGTTGAGCTTTTTCCCGGCCTGGCTGTCGCGCCTGCCCAAGCCCGGCCCGTGGATGCAGACCTTGCGTCGGGCCATGGTTTTGCCGATTCTGGCAACAGTAGTCTGGCTCGCTTGGGTGCTGGGTCGCCAAAGTGGCATGGCTGCCGTGCTGGTGTTGCTGGGCCTGCTCTTGCTGCTGGCGGGGTTGGTATGGGCCTTGCAAGGGCAGGGCAGACTACGCTTCATGATGGCTACCGGTTTTGCGCTGGCCTTGTTGGCACTGGGTATTGGGCAGGGCGGGCAACTGGCTGCTATGCCAGCAACTCCGCTAGTGACCAGCGGTGATGGGGTGTGGCAACCCTGGTCGGCAGCACGGGTGGAGCAGGCGCTGCAAGCCGGGCAGCCGGTGTTTGTGGATTACACCGCCGACTGGTGCATGACCTGCCAGTTCAACAAGCAAACCGTGCTGGCGCGCGAAGCCTTCACCGCACTGGCGGCGCAGCAAGGCGTGTTGCTGTTGCGCGCCGACTGGACGCGGCAGGACGCCGTCATTGGCGCATCGTTGCGGACGCTGGGGCGCGCTGCTGTGCCGGTGTATGCCGTGTATTTGCCAAAAAATGCGGGCAAGCCGGTTTTAATGAATGAAATCCTCACCTTAGAGGCGGTGCGACAGGCGCTGGGTGCATCCTCCTGACAACACTTTGGCAAGATAGCCGACGTTTTTCTGCCCCCTTGCCCCTGACAGCCGCTTGCCTTATCTGATAATGAACGTTGTACTGTCGCATTCTTGTTTCGACAAGGGGCAGTATGAGCGCGGTGGTTTTTTTGAGTGATTGCTTGGTGCGGTTTGCCCATTCATGCAAACAGACATCGCTTCTGGTT
>JAUNUE010000048.1 GCA_030538335.1 Allobrachymonas sp.
ATTTCGCCAATCTGCGCTGCATCAAGTCCGTGGAACACCACAATTTCGTCGATACGGTTCAGGAACTCGGGGCGGAAGTGGGTCTTGAGCTCTTCCCACACTGCGTCCTTGATTTCGTCCTGCGGCTGGCTCGCCATTTTCTGGATGATCGGCGAGCCGATGTTGCTGGTCATGACGATGACGGTGTTCTTGAAGTCCACCGTGCGGCCCTGGCCGTCGGTCAGGCGCCCGTCGTCGAGCACCTGCAGCAGCACGTTGAACACATCCGGGTGTGCTTTCTCGATTTCGTCGAACAGGATCACGCTGTAGGGCTTGCGGCGCACGGACTCCGTCAGGTAGCCGCCTTCGTCGTAGCCCACATAGCCGGGCGGCGCACCGATCAGGCGGGCCACGCTGTGCTTTTCCATGAACTCGCTCATGTCGATGCGCACCATGTGTTCTTCGCTGTCGAACAGGAACGAGGCCAGCGCCTTGGTCAACTCGGTCTTGCCCACGCCCGTGGGGCCCAGGAACAAAAAGCTGCCCATCGGCCGGTTCGGATCGGCCAGCCCCGAGCGCGAGCGGCGGATGGCGTTGGCCACCGCAGAAATGGCTTCGTCCTGCCCCACCACGCGCTGGTGCAACACGCTTTCCATTTGCAGCAGTTTTTCGCGCTCGCCCTGCATCATTTTGCTCACGGGAATGCCCGTGGCACGGCTGACTACCTCGGCAATTTCTTCGGCACCGACCTGCGTGCGCAGCAACTGGTTGCCCTGGCTTTCGCCATCGGCCGCAGTTTCCTTGTCTTGCGCTTCTTTCAGCCGCTTTTCCAGTTGAGGCAGCTTGCCATACTGTAGTTCAGCCACCTTGTTGAAATCGCCTTTACGGGTGAACTCTTCAATCTGGAACTTGATCTTGTCGAGTTCTTCGCGCGCCTGCTGGCTGCCCTGGGCAGCGGCTTTCTCGCTTTTCCAGATCTCCTCCAGATCGGCGTATTCCTTCTCCAGCCGCTGCATTTCTTCTTCAAGCAATTCGAGGCGCTTTTGCGAGGCTTCGTCTTTTTCTCTTTTCAGGGCTTCACGCTCGATCTTGAGCTGGATCAGGCGGCGGTCGAGGCGGTCCATGGCCTCGGGCTTGGAATCAAGCTCAAGCTTGATCTTGGCAGCAGCTTCATCGATCAGATCGATGGCCTTGTCGGGCAAAAAACGATCGGTGATGTAGCGGTGGCTCAACTCGGCCGCAGCCACAATCGCCGGGTCGGTAATTTCCACCCCGTGGTGCACTTCGTATTTTTCCTGCAAGCCGCGCAGGATGGCAATGGTGGCTTCCACGCTCGGCTCATCGACCAGCACTTTCTGGAAGCGCCGCTCCAGCGCCGCGTCTTTCTCGATGTACTTGCGGTATTCGTCGAGCGTGGTCGCACCCACGCAGTGCAATTCACCACGTGCCAGCGCGGGCTTCAACATATTGCCCGCATCCATCGCGCCATCGGCCTTGCCCGCGCCCACCATGGTGTGCAGCTCGTCGATGAACAAAATGGTTTGGCCTTCGTCCTTGGCGAGTTCTTTGAGCACATTTTTCAGGCGCTCTTCAAAATCGCCGCGGTATTTGGCGCCCGCCAGCAGGGCCGCCATATCCAGCGACAGCACACGCTTGCCCTTGAGCGAATCAGGCACCTCACCGCTGACGATGCGCTGCGCCAACCCCTCGACAATCGCGGTTTTGCCCACACCCGGTTCACCGATCAACACCGGGTTGTTTTTGGTACGGCGCTGCAAGACCTGGATGGAACGGCGAATCTCGTCGTCACGACCGATCACCGGGTCGAGCTTGCCGATGCGGGCACGCTCGGTCAGGTCGAGCGTGTATTTGGCCAGGGCTTCGCGCTGGCCTTCGGCATCGGCGCTGTCCACGCTCTGGCCGCCACGCACGGCATCAATCGCCGCCTCGAGGCTGGTGCGTGTCAAGCCATTGGCGCGTGCGATATCGCCTGCCGCATCTTTCGAATCGGCCACTGCCAGCAAAAACAATTCACCCGCGATGAACTGGTCGCCGCGCTTGATGGCTTCTTTTTCGGTTGCCTGCAGCAGCTTCACCAGTTCCGGCCCCGGTTGCACCTGGTCCTGCCCCTGCACCGTGGGCAAGCGGTTCACAGCCGACTCAGCCCCGGCCTGCAAACCCGCCACATTGGCGCCTGCGCGTTGCAGCAGCGCACGCGGGCCGTCCTGCTGTTGCAGCATGGCCGCCAGCACGTGGGCCGGTTCGATATAGGCGTGGTCTTTGCCCAAGGCCATGCTTTGGGCATCGGCCAGGGCCTCCTGGAATTTGGTGGTGAGTTTGTCGATACGCATGAAAATGCTCCATCAATAGTTTGTACTTATGTATGGATTTGCGCCCGCTATTCAAGGCAGCCGCCAATAAAAACGCCCCTGCTCAGAGGGGCGTTTCACAAGCAGTTACAGCACTTGCCTTATTTGCGCAAGATGAACCGTTGCGCATCGGCCCCGGTTACCGGCTGGCCGTCTCGGCCCAGCATGCGCAGGCCATTGGGCGGCAGGATGTCGAAGCTGCGCCCCTGGCCATTGGCGTCGAGTGTGATGCGGGTTTCGTCGGCATTGAACACAAAGCCACCGCGGCGCGTAATGGCCGGGCGGCTGGTGCCCAGCTCGTGCGTCATGATGTCAAACGTGCCGTCCTTGTACAGCGACAGCTCTACCTTCAGGCCCGCGCAATCGGGGCACGGCAACACCGTGCGGTAAGTGCCCGTCCAGCCGGCCACGGCAGGCTGCACCACAACAGGCGGCGGCGGGCGGCGCACAGGCTGCGGAGGGGGCAAGGAAACAACCGTACAGCCCCCCAGAAACAACAGGAGTGCTGCAGAAGCGCTGACCCAGCGCAGGCGGGAGACGCCAGAATCCGTTTTGTTCATGACAGGTTCCTTTCAGCCGATAACCGCCTTATTCTAGAGCCTGTTGCAGGCGCTCGCGTTCAGGCGCAGGTCTCCACGATCAATTGCTTCACGGCAGCGGTATCGGCAGGCATGACCTGCACCCGGCGCGGCAGATCCTCGATGCCATCGAACTGCAAGGGGCGCTCAGGCTCACGCCCCAGCGCTTCGCGGATGGTGGCGGCAAACTTGATCGGCAACGCCGTCTCCAGCACGATCATGGGCACGCCGGGCTGGATGTAGGGCCGCGCCACCTTCACGCCATCGGCGGTGTGTGGATCGATGGTGATGCCGTATTTTTCGTGCACCTCGCGGATGGTGGCCAGCCGGTCGGCATGCGTGCTTTTGCCGCTGTAAAAACCGAAGCGGGCACGCGCCTCCTTGAAGCGCGGATGCTGGCTCAGGTCGAAAAAGCCTTGCTGCGGCAGCATTTCGGCAAACAGCGTGCGCGTGAGTTCCGCATCGTCGCCCAACAGGTTGAAGATAAAACGCTCGAAGTTGCTCGCCTTGCTGATGTCCATGCTCGGGCTGCTGGTTTCGTGCGTATCGGCCGCGCCGCGCACGCGGTAAATGCCGGTGCGGAAGAATTCGTCAAGCACATCGTTTTCGTTGGTGGCCACAATAAGCCGCTCGATCGGCAGCCCCATCTCACGCGCCACATGCCCGGCGCAGATATTGCCGAAATTGCCGCTGGGTACGGTAAAGGAGACCCCACTGAATCCTTCCCACCTCTCCTTGGCAATGGTTTCAGAGGCTTGAAAATACCCGGCAAAGTAATACACCACCTGCGCCAGCAAGCGCGCCCAGTTGATCGAATTGACAGTGCCGATCTTGTACTGGCGCTTGAAGGCCAGGTCGTTGCTCACCGCCTTGACAATGTCCTGGCAGTCGTCAAACACGCCTTCGATGGCGATGTTGTGGATGTTCGCGTCTTGCAGGCTGAACATCTGCGCCTGCTGGAAGGCGCTCATGCGGCCATGCGGGCTCAACATGAACACGCGGATGCCCTGCTTGCCGCGCATGGCGTATTCGGCGGCGCTGCCCGTGTCACCGCTGGTCGCACCCAGAATGTTGAGCTGCTCGCCTCTGCGCTGCAGCTCGTATTCAAACAGGTTGCCCAGCAACTGCATCGCCATGTCCTTGAAGGCCAGCGTTGGGCCATTGGACAGGGCTTGCAGGTACATTTCCGTTGGCGCTGCACCTGTTGAAGCATCTTGCAGCTTTTTCAGCGGCGTAATCTCGCGCGTGCCAAAAACGGCGGGCGTGTACGTCTTTTCGCACAGCGCCTTCAAATCAGCGGCAGGAATGTCGTCGATATACAGCGAGAGGATTTCAAACGCCAGCGCGGCATAGCCCTGTTCGGCATACACCTTGCGCAAACGCGCCAGATCATCGCCTGACAGCACCGGATACGCCACCGGCAGATACAAGCCGCCATCGGGCGCCAGGCCTTCGAGCAGGATGTCACAGAACTTGCGCGGGGTGGCGTCGCCACGGGTCGAAAGGTAATGCATGGTGCGGATGGTTCAATAAAAACAGATTCGGATCAGGCGTTGGCATTGCCATTGCTGACGAAGGAATAACGGCAGATATCGTTGCGCAAGTGCCAGCCTTGGTTTTCCCAGAACGACTGGCCTGCGGCATTGTCGCGAAAGACGTCCACATGCGATTTGTGGATGCCCAGTTGCGACAAGCCCTGCAGGCACTGCGCCACCAGTTGCCGCGCAATGCCCTGGCCGCGGTAGGCAGGCAAGACCAGCAAGTGCTGCAAATAGCCCCGGCGGCCATCGTGGCCGGACATGATGCAGCCTACGATGGCGTTGGCATCTGGCGCTCGCGCATCAATGGCGACAAAACTCAAACCGGGGTTGCGCTCTAGGTAGCGGGCCAAGCCTTCACGCGAATCGGCATCGCGCACGCCAATGCCGGGGGTGGCGCGCATCAGCGCGATCACGGCGTCGTAATCGTCGAGCGTCATGGTGCGAATGGTGAATGCGGGCAGCACTTGCATAGCTGTTCAGGCAACAGACCACGGGTTGAGTAAAGGCACGCCCGTGTCTTCAAAATGGCGGGTGTTGCGGGTGACCAGCGTCAGGCCATATGTCAGCGCGGTGGCAGCAATAACCATGTCCAGGGCATCTTGCATGCGCCCAATGGCTTTGAGCGACGCTTTGAGCTCGCCAAAGTTTTTCCACACGGCCTCGTCGCTGTCAAGCACCCGCCCTTCGAACTGCTGAGCCAGTTGTACCGCCCATGCTTGTATCTGGTTGCGTTTAACACCCTGCGGCAAACACGCCAAGCCATATTGCACTTCACCAAACGAGACGGCAGCCACACAGCCGTGGCGGGCATGGGCTTGCAACCATTCGGTTACGCCCTGATCTGGCCGAAACCGCAATGGTTCAGACAACACACAGGTATCAAGCAACCAGCGGTATGGCAGCATCACACATCCCCAAACATCGGTGGGTGTCCCTCACTGCGGTTACGCGGCCTTTCAGGCAAGCCACCTTCAATTTTTGGCGCATTGAGCAAAAATTCGGTAAAGCTCATGCCCTCATAAGGGTTGTCGGTGTCAAGTACCTCTGGCCCATGTGTTTTGTCCTGCGTGGGCTCACTGGCATCAATCGGCACCACCTGCGCCACGGGTTTGCCATGGCGTGTAATGGTTTGCGGGCCTTCGGTGGCCGCCCGCTCCAGCAACTCGCTGAAGCGGCTTTTGGCTTCTTGCACTTGCCAGGTGGATGAAGTGGTCGTCAAACCCATGGTGCACCTCCCGCCGAACTTTTAGTCAGATTTTGCAAATTATAGTCAGAATTCAGACTAGAATCAATTCAACTCTTCCTTGCGGATGCGCACAATGGGTTTCAACACCGTTGGCAGCGCCTGCATGGCGGCCATGGCCTGGTTCATGGCAGCTTCCTGGCATTCGTGCGTGAGCAGGATTACGTCGGTTTGCGCCGCGCCTTCGCCCACCTCCGCCGCCTCGCGTTGTAGCATGGCGTCGATGCTGATGCGTGCATCGGCCAGGATGCCGGTAATGGTCGCCAGCACGCCCGGTTCGTCGGCCACGCGCAGGCGCAGGTAGTAGCTGGTGGTGACCGCTTCCATCGGCAAAATGGGCAAGTCTTTCTGCATCGCATCGGGCTGGAAGGCCAGGTGCGGCACGCGGTGCAACGGGTCAGCCGTGTGCAGGCGCGCCACGTCCACCAGGTCGGCAATCACGGCACTGGCCGTCGGCTCGCTGCCCGCGCCTTTGCCGTAGTACAGCGTGGTGCCCACCGCATCGGCCTGCACCACCACGGCGTTCATCGCGCCTTCCACATTGGCGATCAGGCGCTTGGCCGGTACCAGAGTGGGGTGCACGCGCAGTTCCACGCCCTTGTCAGTGCGCTTGCTGATGCCCAGCAGCTTGATGCGGTAGCCCAGTTGCTCAGCGTAGCGGATGTCGGTTGCGGAGAGTTTGGTGATGCCCTCGATATAGGTTTTGTCAAACTGCACATCGATGCCGAATGCCAGCGCGCTGACCAGCGTGATCTTGTGTGCAGCGTCCACGCCTTCGATGTCAAACGTGGGGTCGGCCTCGGCGTAGCCCAGGCGCTGCGCTTCTTTGAGTACCACGTCAAAATCCAGCCCCTTGTCGCGCATCTCGCTCAGGATGAAGTTGGTGGTGCCGTTGATGATGCCCGCCACCCATTCGATGCGGTTGGCCGTAAGCCCTTCGCGCAGCGCCTTGATGATGGGAATGCCCCCCGCCACTGCGGCCTCAAACGCCACCATCACGTTTTTTTTCTGCGCCGCGGCAAAAATCTCCGGCCCGTGCACGGCCAGCAAGGCCTTGTTGGCCGTAACCACATGCTTGCCGTTTTCAATGGCCTTGAGCACCAGCTCCTTGGCGACCGTGTAGCCACCAATCAGCTCCACCACAATGTCGATATCGGGCCGCGCCACGGCGGCAAAAGCGTCATCGATCACTTCAGCGGCCGTGCCCACCACGCTGCGTGCATGGTCGGTGGCACGGTCAGCCACCAGCACAATCTCAATGCCACGCCCGGTGCGCGCCTTGATATCGACCTGGTTGCGCTGCAAGACCTTGAACACACCGCTGCCAACGGTGCCTATGCCCAACAGGGCGACTTTGATGGGGGAGAGGGACATATTGCTGTTTCCTGCTTTCTCTTTCTTGAATACGATATTTGGATATTGCCGATCATTCCTGACCTGTGTGTTGCAAACGCCAGTCTTCCAGGAACTTGGCCAGTCGGCCAATGGCCTCGCGCAACTCTTCTTCATAGGGCAAAAACACCACCCTGAAATGCTGGTTGTCGGGGTAGTTGAAGCCGCTGCCCTGCACCAGCATCACGCGCGTGGCCTTGAGCACTTCGAGGAAGAACTGGCGGTCGTCCTCAATGGGGTACATCTCTGGATCGAGTTTGGGAAAGATGTACAGCGCCGCCTGCGGTTTGACGCATGTTACGCCCGGAATGGCCGAAATCAATTCATACGCCAGGTCGCGCTGGCGGCGCAGGCGGCCGCCCTCTTTCACCAGATCGTTGATGCTCTGGTAGCCGCCCAGCGCCGTTTGCACCGCCCACTGACCCGGCACGTTGGGGCACAGTCGCATATTGGCGAGCATATCCAGCCCTTCGATGTAATCACGCGCCCGCGATTTGTCGCCCGACACCACCATCCAGCCCGCACGGTAGCCGCAGGAGCGATAGCTTTTGGAGAGCGAGTTGAAGGTAAGCGTGAGCACATCGGTCGAAAGGCTGGCGATTGCCGTGTGCTTCACATCGTCGTACAGGATCTTGTCGTACACCTCGTCGGCCATCAGCACCAGCCCGTGCTCGCGCGCCAGTTGCACAATGCCCTGGAGCAACTCATCGCTGTACAGCACGCCCGTGGGGTTGTTGGGGTTGATGACGACAATGCCTTTGGTGCGCGGCGTGATCTTGGCAGCCATGTCCGCCAGGTCAGGCATCCAGCCGTTGGCCTCGTCGCACATATAGTGCACCGGCGTACCGCCCGAAAGGCTCGTAGCAGCCGTCCACAGCGGGTAGTCAGGCGCGGGCAGCAGCAACTCGTCGCCTTCGTCGAGCAGCGCATTGGTCGCCATTACGATCAGGTCGCTGGCGCCATTGCCCAGGTAGATGTCGTCGAGCGTCACCCCTTCAATGCCCTGCTGCTGCGTGTAGTGCATCACCGCCTTGCGCGCCGCGAAAATGCCCTTGCTGTCGCTGTAACCCGCCGAATCGGGCAGGTTGCGGATCATGTCCTGCTGGATTTCTTCGGGCGCATCAAAACCAAACGGCGCCAGGTTGCCGATGTTGAGCTTGATGATCTTCTGGCCCTCTTCTTCCATGCGGCGCGCCGCATCCATGATCGGCCCGCGGATGTCATACAGCACATGGGCCAATTTGTTGGACTTTTCGATGGTCTTCACGCACACTCCGGGCTACAGAGGAGCCTGACTGCAAGCTCCAGACACAAAGATACAATTTGACCACACTTTGCGGCTTTTCTGTGGCGTTGGCCGCCGATATGCCTTTTGGAATACCTGCATGCAAATCGACGCCGAACCTTTTCAGTCCCACGCCATTACCGCTTACGGCCCCGAAGGCGTTACGGTCAACGGCCAGTTGCACCGGGGCTGCCTGTTGCTCAGCTCCGAAGGTTTACTGCAACCGTGGCAGGTGAACGATGCCAACGGCAGCATCGCGGCAGAAGATCTGGCAGCCATTCTTGAACACGCGGCAGAGCAAGCCGCCCCTTACGAACTGCTGCTGCTGGGCACTGGCCGCACGGCTTTTTTTCCACCCGCGCCGTGGATCGCACCCTTTGTGCGGCAAGGCCTGCCGCTCGAAGTCATGGGCACCGCCGCTGCCTGCCGCACCTACAACATCGTCGCTGGCGAAGGCCGCAAGGTGCTCGCGGCACTCTGGCAGCCGTTTTAAGCCCCTTTTTGGGTGGCATTTACAGCCCGCATGCGGCTCCGCGCACATCCTGGTTTTTTGACAACCAAAGAACTACAAGATGTAAGCAAATACCCCTATTCTGCTTGCTTGAACCTGACGTTCTAGCCAGCTTCGGCGGTTTTGCGGTACAATACACCTGTTGGCCGGTCTGGATTGGTAAGAAAGTCCAGGCAAGTCATCACCACCCGAGTCTGTTGATACGGTATTGCAGCTTCATCTGGCCGTCTGGCCCCACGCCCAGGCACTGCATGGGTTGTAACACCGCAAAATGGCAGGACTGCTTGTTGTTTTTGATCACGTCACAAAGGCAAACACAGAAAAAGGCAGTGCTTGCGGGTTGCAGCAGCCATGCTTTGCAACCACGCCATAAGCCTCTGCCACCCAGAGGCTTGCTCCCTCGCATGAACCAGACTCCGGCCGCCTCCCCAACCTTCCAGAAAGAGAAATACCACCATGTCCATTGTTGTCGATAAGCTCATTCCAGAATTTGAAGCCGAAGCCACTTGTGGCACCACCGTCAACAACGGCGCGCTGATGGGACAGATCGTTGTACTCTTCTTCTATCCCAAAGACCACACGCCCGGCTGCACCACCGAGGCGCTTGAGTTCCGCGACAGATACAAGGATTTTGTCAAAGCCGGAGCCGTAGTGTACGGCGTCTCGCGCGACAACATCGCCTCGCACGACAGCTTCAAGGAAAAACTCGAACTGCCTTTTGAACTGATCGCCGACACCGAAGAAAAAATGTGCCACATGTTCGGTGTGGTCAAGAACAAGATCATGTACGGCAAAAAGGTCAAGGGCATCGAGCGCAGCACCTTCCTGATCGCCCCCGACGGCACCCTGAAGCAGGAATGGCGCGGCATCAAAAGCGCCAAAGTGCAAGGCCACGCCAACGAAGTGCTCAAAGCCGTGAAGGCACTGAAAAAAGAAGTGACCGAGCTGGAACAGGCCTGATTCTTTTTCCGGTTGACATAAAAAAAGCCTTGCAGCATCTGCAAGGCTTTTTTGTTGGCGCGGTTAACCTGCTTGAAAATGGGTTGGAAGGGTCGTCACTTCCTCATAATGTCATGCGCATTTCTGGGCACGATTAGCTGGAACATTTCCAGTTCACCAACCTCGTCGCATTCTACTTAGGGTCTTAGGAAGCAAACATGTGTCCACCACATGCTAACTTCTTGAGATGA
>JAUNUE010000049.1 GCA_030538335.1 Allobrachymonas sp.
TGCAGGGCCGAATAGAGGGCGAAAAACACCGGCATCTGGATCACCATGGGCAAGCAGCCGCCAAAAGGGTTGACCTTTTCTTCGCGGTAGATGCGCATGGTTTCTTCCTGCAGTTTCTGCGGGTCGTCTTTGAAGCGCTCTTTCGCCACCTCGAGCTTGGGTGCCAGGTTCTTCATTTTGGCCATGCTGGTGTACGCCTTCTGGTTGAACCAGAAGAAGGCAATTTTCAGAAGAACCACCAACGCCACAATGGCCCAGCCCCAGTTGCCCAGCAGCGCGTGGAGTTGCGTCAGGAGCCAGTACAGCGGGCGCGCGATGATGGTGAGCATGCCGTAGTCCTTGACGGCTTCGAGCGTGGGCGATACCGGCCCCATGGCCTTGTCGAGCTGCGGGCCGGCAAACAGCGTGGTCTTTACGGCCTTGCTGGCGCCGGGTGCAATCTCGCCCAGATTGAAGATTTGCCCGGCGGCAAACAGGCCGTCTTGCTGCTGGCGCACAAAGTTCTCGCGCGCCTGGCCTGCCTCGGGCACCCAGGCGGTGGCGAAGTACTGCTGCACAATGGCGGCATAGCCGTCATTGGCCTGCTTGATGAAATCGGCCTTGCCTTTGGCAATCTTGTCAAAGCCTACCTTCTGGTATTTGCTTTCTTCGCTGTAGAAGGCCGCGCCGGTGTATGGCGTGTAGAACTGTTGCGCGCCGGGACTCTTGCTGTTGTCACGCACCAACTGGTTGTACAACTGCACAGGGGCAGGTTTGTCGCCGGTGTTGACAACTTCGTGCTGCACGCCAATGCCATAGCTGCCACGCTTGAGCGTGTAGGTCTTGACCAGTTTCACACCGCCCACAGGTGCCGATTCAAAGCGCACCTGCATCTCGTCTTTGCCTGCGGGCAGTTCGCGCTCGGGCGTGGTCAGCGCCATGGGCGTGAGGTGGTTGGGGTAGTTGCCACCGATCAGCCCGGTTTGTGCGGTGTAGCGCAAGTCCATGCTCATGTCCATGAGCTTGAAGGGCTGGTCGCTCTTGGCATGGGCCTTGAAGGCAGGCAACTCGGCACCGACGATGCTGCCGCCCAGCGTGTCGAAGGTCAGGTCAAGTACGTCGGTCTTGACGCGCACTTTTTCGCCGGCCGTGGCAACCGTGGGCACCCCTTGCGCATCAACAACGGCAGCCCCCGAGGCGACACCCGCAGCCGGTACGGCAGCGACGCCCGATGCCGCTGGCAGACTTGCCGTCGCTGCAGCAGAAGCCTGCGGTGCCACGGCAGACGCGGCGGGTTGCGGCCTGAAGGAGATGAGCGGTTTTTTTCCGTTGTAGATCAGCCATTCGTTCCAGATCATGATGAGGGAAAAGAAGAAAGCGGCGCTTAACGCAATGCGGCGAAAATCGTTGTTCATGGAAGATCAGCAGACAGAAACAGGTGGGATCAGGTTCCGGACAGGTAAAGCAAAGCCAAAGGTCAGTGCGGCTTGCTCACACGGTTCGCCAGCAAATGGCTGAACAGGCGGGGCGGATGCTCGGGTACCGGGTCGCACCCGCCTCTGCAAAACGGCTGGCAGCGCAGCAGGCGTGCCGTCATCAAATAGCTGCCCGCCACTGCCCCATGCCGCTCGATGGCGCCCAGCGCATACACCGAGCAGGTCGGTTCAAAACGGCAGGCGTTGCCGAGCCACGGACTCAGCAAGAGCCGGTAGCCTTTTATCAAGAAAACAAGCAGGTGTTGGGCAGGATTCATGGTGCGGGCTGCATTGTGCCAGATGGGTTTGACGCGACGGTGCGGCAGGCTGGGGCAACCTTGGCAGGTTTGCGTGGCGGCTGGAGCAGCAAGGGCAATGTGGGCCAGTCAGGCACCTGCACCAACTCCTGCAATTCCTGCCGCACGGCGGCGCGCAAGGCGGGCGAACTGGCGCTGACGAACTGCTGCGCATCAAACGCGGCGCGTTGGCGCACCACCACCGCGAGGTTGCCCTGCAGTGCCGGAATGCCTGGCGGCACAACATGGCGGATCTGTCGCTTGACCAGATTGCGCGTCACGGCACGGCGCGCCCAGCGCTTGGGTATGACTGCGCCCAGATAGCAGCCACGCGCCGCAGGAAACACCAGGCTGCGCGTGCCAAGGCCAGTGTCAGCACTTTCTGCTTCAGCAGGGGGCGAAGGAGATTGCATCGCAAGAGCAGCGACCACATCAGGCCAGCGCAGCGCATGCAACACAAAATGACGGGTGCGCGCCACCACACGGCCTTGCTGCATCACGGCAGCAAACTGTTGGGCATTGCGCAGGGGCAGCCAGTGGGCATGGGCAAGACGCATGCGCAAACGGCCAGCAAACCGGCTGCGGACGGGGCACCCCTTTGCAGCGGCGCCATGTCATCCGCCAGCCCGGCAGACCTTACACCAGCGCCAGGCGCTTGCGGCCCTTGGCGCGGCGTGCGTTGATCACGGCGCGACCGCCGCGGGTTTTCATGCGCACCAGAAAGCCGTGCGTGCGGGCGCGGCGAATCTTGGACGGCTGGTAAGTACGTTTCATGGCCATGGTGAGATACCTTATTTATAAAGATGTGCAAGACGGACGCAAAAACTGCCGCCCACTCTTGCGTTTTCCGTAAGATGTCGGAAAAGCCTGCCATTATCCCAAAAAATTCGGGCTTGGGCAATGGCTGTTACTTGCCCGTGCCTTTGCCCTGTTGCAAGCAACACCCATCAGCAGGCATTTGCACACCCTTGCGCCAATTCACGGGTGAGAACGCTGGCGGGAACGGGCTTGCATCCGCTCGTATTCTGCCCCGCCCACAAAGGCGAAAAATCACCGCTGCCCTGGCTTTCGGCCTTGGCACGCAGGGGCGCTAGTGCCGAAGCCGCCAAGGGAAAAGCAGGCACCGCCGTGTGCATGACCCCCAGTTCCCGGATGACGCGGTTCACAATACCGCGTGCGGGCCGCCCGGTGAATACATTGGTCAAGGCCGTGACACGGGCCGCATCGCTTTGCAAGGCTGTTCGGTGCAAGGCACTGGTGGTCACTTCGGGGCACAACATGTAAGCCGTGCCGACCTGCACGCCAGCAGCGCCCAGCGCCATGGCTGCAGCCACGCCTTTGGCGTCTGCAATGCCTCCGGTGGCAATGACCGGAACCTTCACCGCATCAACGATCTGCGGCACCAGCGCAAAAGTGCTCATTTGCGTGTGGATGTCTTCAGACAAAAACATGCCGCGATGTCCGCCTGCCTCCAGCCCTTGTGCAATGATGGCATCCACACCGCGCGCTTCCAGCCAGCGCGCCTCTTCTACGGTGGTGGCTGTGGAAACAATCTTTGCACCCCAACGGTGCAAGCGCGCCAGCAGCTCGGCCGGGGGCAAGCCAAAATGAAAACTGACAACGGCAGGTTTGAAGGCTTCAAGGATATCGGCCGCTTCAGCGCCAAAGGGCACGCGTCCCGCGCCAGAAACAACCGTGCCGGGGTCGATGCCGTATTCCGCAAAATACGGCGAAAGTGCCGCCTTCCAGGCTTCTTCTCGCTTGGCGTCAGGCGCAGGTGGAACGTGGCAAAAGAAGTTGACGTTATACGGTCTGGAGGTTTGCTGCTGGATGGCCGTCAGCTCCTTGCGCAAGGCGTCTGCACCCAACATGGCGCAGGGCAGTGAACCCAGCCCGCCCGCATTGGACACCGCAATGGCCAACGCACTGCCTTGCACGCCAGCCATGGGCGCCTGAATGATCGGGAACTCTATGCCAAAAAGCTTTTGCAGAGTCAATTTCTGATGCCCCTAGCGTATCAGCAGCACCGGCACTTTGCAATTGGCCAGCACCTTGGTCGCCACCGACCCCATCACCAGATTGCCCAAAGCTGTTTTGCCGTGCGAGCCCATCATCACGAGATCAAATTTGCCAGACTCGGCGTATTTGGCAATGGTCTCGCCAGGCGGGCCAACCAGAAACGCTGTCTTCAGCTTGATGTCGTGCTCATCAAAAAATCGGGTGACCGGATCGAGCACCTTGGCCGCACTTTTTTCGTGAAAGCTGTTGGCGATGTCCTTGCCCACCATAGAGCGCGCGCGCGGCGGAAGCGGCGGGTCCACCGTGACAGCGGTGAACTTGCTGTCTTCCCATGTTTCGACATGTTCGGTGAGATAGGCCAGCATTTTTTGGGTGCAAGGGCTGCCGTCCACAGCGAGCAGTATCTTCATGGCCATCTCCTTTTTCAAACGGGAACGCGGTCTGCTTCCAGTGTAGACACGGCGCACTGCGGGGTCAATTCTTCGTGCTGTTTTTGACGGGGAAAGTGTGCGGATTTGCGCTTCATGCAAAGGCGCGAAAACCGTGTCCTCGCCGCGCATGCGAACGTGGCGTTACGCGGTTTTTTGCAGCAAACCCGCCAGTTGCAAAGGCCGTGGTGCCAGCGGCGCCACCTGCTTGCCAATGGCCCCAATATGCTCGGGCGTGGTGCCGCAACAGCCGCCCACGATGTTGACCAGCCCTTCTGCAGCAAACGCATGCACCAGCCGGCTGGTGACTTCGGGCGTTTCATCAAAGCCGGTTTCGCTCATGGGGTTGGGCAGCCCGGCGTTGGGGTAGCAACTGATGAAGGTCTCGGGTGCTGCGCGGGTCAGCTCCTGAATATACGGGCGCATCAAGGCCGCACCCAGCGCGCAGTTCAAACCGATCGACAAGGGATTGGCGTGGCGCACGCTGTACCAGAAGGCCGTGACGGTCTGGCCCGAGAGGATGCGGCCCGAGGCATCCGTCACCGTGCCCGAGATCATGATGGGCAGGCATTCGCCGGTTTGCTCAAACGCTTCATCAATGGCAAACAGCGCGGCCTTGGCATTGAGCGTATCGAAAATGGTCTCGACCAACAGCACGTCAGCGCCGCCTTCGATCAGGCCCAACGTCTGCTCAAGATAAGCCACACGCAAATCTTCAAACGTGATGTTGCGCGCACCGGGGTCGTTCACGTCGGGGCTGATGCTCGCGGTTTTGGGCGTGGGGCCGATGGCGCCCGCCACAAAGCGCGGCTTGTCGGGCGTGCTGACAGCATCGCACGCAGCGCGCGCCAACTGCGCCGAGACCACGTTCATTTCGTGCGCCAAATCAGCCATGTCGTAATCGGCCTGCGCCACGCTGGTGGCGCCGAAGGTGTTGGTTTCGATGAGATCGGCACCTGCGGCCAGATAGCCTTCGTGGATGCTGCGAATCACGTCGGGGCGCGTGAGACTCAGCAGCTCGTTGTTGCCTTTCACATCGCGGTGAAAATCCTTGAAGCGCGCATAGGCGGCCGCATCGCCGCCTTCGCCACGGTACTGGGCTTCGGTGAGTTTGAAACGCTGCACCATGGTGCCCATGGCGCCGTCGAGAATGGCAATGCGCTCGCGCAAGATGGCGGGCAGTTCACGGGCGCGGGTGTAGGCAGGGAGTTGCGGCATGCAGGCATTGTAGTGGCCTGCTGCAGATCGAGTTATCGCCATGCACAAGAAGCTGCGCAGATGCAAAGCATCGCACTTTGCGCCCCAATTCCCACAAAAATATCTGGACATTTCATTTTGTTTTGGTATAATGGAAGGTTGCGCTGACATCTACACCGCGCGTTTATTTACTCATGCGTTGGTCAGCCGCTGGAAGTGGGCAATACACGTTGGTTTTCATGCTGGTGTGTATTGCCTTTTGCGCCACAGGCCGTTGGGCCTAAAGCGCACCCCGTGCCGACAGGCGGCCTTGTGGCAGCTGTCTGACATGCAGGCGTTTTCCGGTTGCCACTGTGTTTGTGGGAGAGCATGATGCGGACACAGCCTTACACCATTTCCTCCTCGGTTCCCACGGTTTCCAGGGCTGCGCTTGCGTCGCCCTTGTCCGTGCAACGCAAGGCCCCCGGCCTGCATCTGATCGGTGACCTTTATGGTTGTCGGGGCGATGCGCGCATGATGACCGACGCCGCCTGGCTGGAGGCTTTTTGCAAACAGGCCGTTGCCAAGGCGGGCCTGACCTCGGTGGGCAGCCTGTTCCACAGTTTCGGCGAGGGCGAAGGCGTGACTGGCGCAGTGGTTCTGGCCGAATCGCATCTTGCCCTGCACACCTGGCCCGAAGACGACTACGTCACGCTTGATGTGTACGTATGCAGCTACAGTAGCGACAACTCCGACAAGGCCGAGCACCTGTTCAACGCGCTGATGGCAGCTTTTGAACCTGCGGACCCGCACCTGCACCGCGTCGTCCGCGCATGAAGACACAACCCGGCGCTGCAAACGCGTTTGCGGTTGAAGAGCTCTCGTCTGATTTCGGTTTTTACCTGCGCACCACCGGGGTGCTGGCCGAGCACCGCTCGCCCATGCAGCACATCGAGATTGTGCAGACGCCGCTGTTCGGGCGCACCATGCGCATCGACGGCTGCTTCATGACATCCGAGGGCGACGAGTTTTTCTACCACGAACCGATGGTGCACCTGCCCGCCATCACGCACGGTGCGCCGCGCCAGGCGCTGATCATCGGCGGTGGCGATGGCGGCAGTGCGCACAACCTGCTGCGCTACCCGTGCATGGAGCGTGTGGTGCTGGCCGAGCTTGACGGCGCCGTGATCGAGATGGCGCGCCAGTGGCTGCCTGCCGTGCACCGCGGTGCGTTTGACGACCCGAGGCTCGAAATCCACCTGGGCGACGGCATGGCCTATCTGCAATCGTGCGCGCGCAGCTTTGACCAGATCGTGCTTGACCTGACCGATCCTTTCGGCCCAGCGGTAGCGCTGTACACGCGCGACTTCTACCGCGCCTGCCAGCGCGCCCTGCGACCCGGCGGCGTGGTGTCGCTGCATGTGCAGTCGCCCATCCACCTCGGCCCGCTGATGGCACGCATCGTGGCCTCGCTGCAAAGCGTGTTTGGCATCGTGCGCCCCTACCTGCAATACGTGCCGCTCTACGGCACCTTGTGGGGTATGGCCATGGCATCCGATGCGGCTGATCCGATGCTGCTGAGTGCCGATGAGGTGGATGCGCGGCTGGCGCAACATGGCATCAACGACCTCAAGCTGTACAACGGCGCCACGCACCACGGCCTGCTGGCTTTGCCGCCGTTTGTGCAGCACCTGCTCGCGCAGAACGCCCGACCGATTGATGTGGGCGAAGAGCTGCTGGAGCCGCCGCATGTGGGGTACCGCTTGGTGCGGGAATAGATTTCATCCAGTTCACCGTAGAGGCGCAGAGAGCACGGAGTTTCGCGGAGGAAGAATCTGTTTTTTGTTCCGCTTGTTTTGAAACACTTTCGGCTCCGATGCGTCCTTTCCATCGTGATAGACAAACCCAAAAATAATTAGACGCCGTTCGCCCTGAGGTATCGAAGGGCAAGCCAGCTTGCATCAGGGCTTCGATACCTCAGCCCGAACGGACGGAGTGCGACGATCAAGTTGTTTCTTGAAATATCACTGAAAAATGATTGAACCAACCCTGCGGCTTTCTGCGCCCTCAGCGCCTGTTCACAACCTCCCCGCAGGATGCGCACAGAGCCAAAACCCTGTCATTGCGAGGAGCGCATAGCGCGACGTGGCAATCTTGTGGCATGGCCGGGAGACAAGCAGATTGCCACGCCGCCTGTGGCGGCTCGCAATGACACAAGGCTTGGCGCAATTGGTCTGCGTCCTTCGGGTTGCTTACAAAAAACTACCATACGGCGCAAGTAAATCCGCACCGGGCAGACAACCAGCGTGCGGTTTGCGCACAAGGTTCGCAGCTTTTTGAAGAGCAACGCACCTCACACGGTGATCGTTAACAGGCTCTCAGCGCCTCTGCGGTGAAGGAAGTTTCTCGCCATTCTCCGCCAGCCCATCCAGAATCGGGCAATCAGGGCGTTCATCGCCATGACAGCATTGCACCAAAGTTGCCAGGGTGTGCTGCATGGCCTGCAATTCTTCAATCTTTTGTTGCAGCTCCTGCATATGCGTTTGCGCCAGCGCCTTGACTTCGCGGCTGGGGCGGTGCTGGTCTTGCCACAGGCTCAGCAGATCGGCCACGGCCTTGAGAGAAAAACCCAAATCACGCGCGCGTTTGATGAAGCGCAGCGTATGCACATCGCGCCCGCCATACTGCCGGTAGCCTGCATCGGTGCGCGGTGCAGGTGGCAGCAATCCGGTGCTTTCGTAGTGGCGGATCATCTTGGCCGATACGCCCGAGGCCTGTGCTGCTTCGCCAATGTTCATGTTTTGCTCTCCACGACTTGTACTGCGGCGCTGCCTCGCCAGCGTTTGAGCGTAAGCGCATTGAGCACCACGCTCACGCTGCTGAAAGCCATGGCGGCACCTGCCACCATGGGGCTGAGCATGCCCAGCGCGGCAAGCGGAATGCCCAGCGTGTTGTAGGCAAACGCCCAGAACAACCCCTGCTTGATCTTGCTATAGGTACGGCGTGATATGTCAAACGCATCGGCCACCAGACGCGGATCGCCGCGCATCAACGTGATGCCTGCGGCCTCCATCGCCACGTCGGTGCCGGTGGAGACGGCCAGGCCCACATCGGCCGCCACCAGGCTGGGCGCGTCGTTCAGGCCATCGCCCACCATCGCCACCACCTGCCCGGTTTGCCGCAATTCGGCAATCACGCGCGCCTTGTCGCCCGGCAGCAATTGAGCGCGTACATCGTCCATGCCGAGTTCACGCGCCACGGCTTGCGCGCTGCCTGCGTTGTCGCCAGTAAGCATCAGCGTTTTTACATCCAGGGCGTGCAGGCGCTTGATGGCCTGAAAAGACGCGGGCTTGATGGTGTCGCCAAAAGCCAGCAACCCCAGCACCTGCGTTGATTCGCCCTGCTGGCGCAACAGCCAGGAGATGCTGCGGCCTTGATTTTCAAATGTATCGGCTTGCGCCTGCAACACGCCCGCATCGGCGCCTGTCTCGCGCAATAAGCGACTGCTGCCCAACAGCAGCGCCTGCCCTTCGACCACGCCCTGCACACCACGACCCGGCAGGGCTTTGGCGTCTTGCACAACAGGCACATCTGCATTTTCGGATTCGGCCTGCGCCTGCATCACCGCATGCGCCAGCGGATGGTCGCTGTGCTGTTGCAAGGCGGCGGCCAGGCGCAGCACCGCATCTGCCGTCATGTCGTTGGCCGGTTCGCACGCCACCAATGCAGGTTTACCTTCCGTCAGCGTGCCGGTTTTATCAAACGCCACCGTGGTCACGGCGTGCGCCACTTCAAGCGCCTCGGCATCCTTGATCAAAATGCCATGGCGTGCCGCCACACCCGTGCCCGCCATGATGGCCGTGGGCGTGGCCAGCCCCAGCGCACACGGGCAGGCAATCACCAGCACCGCCACGGCGTTGATCAGCGCCTGTTCCACGTTGCCATTCACCACCATCCAGCCGATGAAAGTGAGCACCGCCACCACCAGCACCGCAGGCACAAACACAGCACTGACCTTGTCGACCATGCGCTGGATCGGTGCCTTGGCCGCTTGCGCCGACTCCACCATGCGGATGATGCGCGCCAAAGTGGTCTCGGCACCAATGGCCACCGTGCGCACGCGCAACACACCTTCGCCATTGACCGAGCCGCCCGTGACCTTGTCGCCTATCGCTTTGGCTACCGGCAGGCTCTCGCCGGTAATCAGCGCCTCATCCACCTGGCTTTGGCCGTCTTCCACTACGCCATCGACCGCAATGCGTTCGCCGGGACGTACCAGCACCACATCGCCCACGGCCAGTTGTTCGACCGGCGTGACCACCTCCTGTCCGTTGACCAACACACGCGCCGTAGTGGGCCGCAAGGCATTAAGCGCCCGGATGGCGTCTGCCGTCTGCCGCTTGGCGCGTGCCTCCAGCCATTTGCCCAGCAGCACCAGCGTGATGACGGCTGCAGAAGCCTCGAAATACAGATGCGGCGCGTGCCCGCCACTTGGGCCGGTCACGTATTTCAACCACAGGTACAGCGACAAGCCATAGGCCGATGAAGTACCCAGTGCCACCAGCAAATCCATATTGCCGCTGCGTGCCTGGACCGCGCCCCAGGCCGCACGGTAAAAGCGCCAGCCCAGCCAGAACTGCACGGGCGTAGCCAG
>JAUNUE010000050.1 GCA_030538335.1 Allobrachymonas sp.
TTACTTTCGACACGGGCGGTATCTCGCTCAAGCCGGGTGCTGCCATGGACGAAATGAAATTCGATATGGGCGGCGCCGCCAGTGTGCTGGGCCTGTTCGAAGCGCTGCGCCTGCTGCGGCCGGCCATCAACGTGGTGGGGTTGATTCCGAGTTGCGAGAACATGCCCAATGGCCGCGCCACCAAGCCCGGCGATGTGGTCACGAGCATGAGCGGTCAGACCATCGAGGTGCTCAATACCGACGCCGAAGGCCGCCTCATTTTGTGCGATGCCTTGACCTATGCCGAGCGCTTCAAACCGAAAGCTGTGGTGGATATTGCCACGCTTACCGGCAACTGCGTCATGGCCCTGGGCAATGTGCGTTGTGGCCTGTTCACCCAGAACGATGGTTTGAGCACGGGCTTGCAGCAAGCGGCGGATACCGCGCATGACCTGTGCTGGCCCATGCCCATGGACGATGCCTATGGCAAGGGATTGAATTCGAACTTTGCCGATATGGGCAATATTGGCGGACGCAATGGCGGGGCCATATCCGCCGCAAAATTCCTCGAACGCTTTACCGGGCAATATCCGTGGGCGCATCTGGATATTGCCGGTGTGGCGTGGAACGAAGGCACGGCCAAAGGTGCCACCGGCAGACCCGTTCCGATGCTGCTGCAGTTTGTGGCTGATCTGGCGCAAGCGCCGCAGGACTTTTCCCTGCCAGGCGGCAAAACGGCGCCTGTAAAGCGCAGCACTTCTACTGCTGCCAAACGCAAACCCGTTGCACGTACGGCAGCAAGAAAAACCGCCCGTTAAAGCATGAAAGCAGAACTGATCGAGCGGTGCTGCAGGGTCGGCGTGTTTTGGGGCATGGAGCCGCTGCGGTGACACGCATCGATTTTCATTTCAACGTCCCCGACAAACTCGGTTATATCTGCCGCCTGGTGCGCAAGGCGGTAGCCCAAACGCCTTCGCTGGTCGTGATTGGCCCTCAGGAACAGTTGGCACAACTCGATGTCATGTTGTGGCAATTTGCGCCCACAGCGTTTGTTGGCCATGCATGGCTGAAGGACGAAGCGGCGCATGCCCAGCCCGCGTCGCAGCGCGCGCGCGTCTGGCTGGCACACGAGCCAGCCCATGCGCCGCGGCACGACGTGTTGCTGAATCTGCAAGCGGCAGTCATGGCAGGATTTGAGCAGTTCGAGCGGGTGGTGGAGGTGGTGGGTTTGCATGATGCCGACCGGCAGGCAGCGCGCGAGCGCTGGCGCCACTACGCTGCACGGGGCTATGCCATTCAACGCCACGACTTCGGGGTATCGGGTCGCCAATCCTGAGAAAACGCCCCCGATTTCCTGCGAATCGGGTTTTTCCGGGTGTTTTCAGCGCCTAAAGTTGAAGAACAGTCTTAAAATTTTTATGTAAATGGTGCAAAATTGCACTTGTACATAACCCTGAATGGTCACAGTTACGCTGTGCCCATGCAAACGCAGGGTATACAGGAGAAACTGCATGTCCAATACAATTCCGCCGCGTTTTGTACCAACGCTTACGGAAACAACCCCCAGCCTTACACCCAGTACGGCCATTATTGAAGATACCCATCTGGGTTTTGAGCGGCAAGATCCTTCTGATTCGCTGCTGGATCTGGATCTCAACGATCTGGACGGCCCGGTTTCACGCATTGAGCAGGTTTCCCCGTTGGGGGCGTACCAGGGCGGTCACGTTGTAAACCCTCTGGCTGTCAACAATCTTCCTGTCAACGTGCGTCCTGCTGTGGCCCGGCCTGTGGCTGCACCGCCAGTCATTCCTCCCCGACCTGCACCTGCAGCAGCCACCCCGGCTGCACCTGCTCCGCAGGTTGCCATCGCTCCGCAACCCCCTGCTCAGCGTCCGGTGGCTCCGCCGCCAACCCCCACCTTGCAGGCAATGCTCCCGCCTGACTGGCAAAACCAGTTGCAGCAGGTGGTACACAACGCCGTGCGGCAAGAACTGCAACAACAAATGCCTTTTCTGCTGTTGCAATGGTCCAAGCAGATCGAGGACAAGCTCAGCCCCCATATCCATCAACAGTTGCTCAAACTGGTTGTGGGGTGGAACAACCAGCGCCGTTCCTGAAAAATCTCTTCAAATCCACGCGTTGCAGGCGTGCAGATGACGGGTTTCAGGGTTTGCCCGGTATCGTCTCTCTACCTGTTATGCATAAGCTATGCAAGGCTAGAATTTCATTCACGCGTGTGAGAGCTGGTTGTTCATGGTATCTCCTGCGCTAACAATGGAAAAGTGGCAAACCATGCCGCTGTTTTTTCTATCAGATGGAGAACCCACCATGCAATTGAACCTGCGTATGACTGCAACAGCATCGGCCGCCCTGGTCGCTGTTTTTCTGGCTGGCTGTAACAACGCCACCCCTCCCGCCAAAACTGTGGATGCCGCAGGCAGCGCAGCAGATGCGACTGCAAGCGCCGTGGCTGGAGCAGCAAGTGCCGTTGCCGCTGCCGCAACGGGCGATGCACAAGTTGTCAAGCTGGCATCGGTGGCTCCCATGTCGGGCAGCCAGGCCCACTATGGCAAGGACAACGCCAACGGTGTGCAAATGGCTGTGGATGAATTGAACACCCAAGGCCTGGTCATTGGCGGCAAGAAAATCCGTTTTGAGGCGGTGCTTGAAGACGATGCGGCAGATCCCAAACAGGGCGCTGCCGTTGCACAAAAACTGTGCGATGCCAAGGTGAGCGGCGTTGTGGGGCACCTCAACTCGGGTACCACCATTCCTGCATCAAAAATCTACAACGACTGCAACCTGCCCATGGTAACGGGTGCGGCCACCAACCCGGCGCTGACCAAACCGGGCTACAAAATGATTTTCCGCATCATCGCCAACGACAACGCTTTGGGCGCTGACCTGGCCAATGAAGCCAAAACCCTGGGCCTCAAGCGCGTAGCCGTCATTGACGACCGCACTGCTTATGGGCAAGGCATTGCCGAAGTGTTCACCGATGTCGCCAAGAAAAACGGCATCGAGATCGTCAGCCAGCAGTTCACCAACGACAAGGCGGTGGATTTCATGTCGATCCTGACCGAAATCAAGGGCAAGAAGCCTGACGGCATTTTCTTCGGTGGCATGGATGCCCAAGCCGCGCCCATGCTGCGCCAGATGGAAACACTGGGCATGACCGATGTCAAATATTTTGGCGGTGACGGTATCTGTACCACCGAAATCTACAAGCTGTCCAGCGAAGCACAAACCGTCAGCAACGTGATTTGTGCGGTAGGCGGCGGTGCCCTGGAGAAAATGCCCAAAGGCCCCGACTGGAAAGCCCGCTACGACAAGGCCTTCCCCGGCCAGTTCCAGGTCTACAGCCCCTACACCTATGACGCTACCATGGTCATCGTTGATGCCATGAAGCGTGCAGATTCGGTAGACCCGGCAGTCTATGTCACCAAGCTGGCAGAGGCCGACTACGATGGCGTGACGGCAAAGATTGCATTTGAGCCTAATGGTGAGATGAAAAATCCCGCAACCACGCTGTCGGGTTACAAGGATGGTCAGAAATTCACGATCCGCTAAACAGGATCGGGTTTTGCAAAAAGCCACCTTCGGGTGGCTTTTTTAATGGGCATATCTTGTATGCAGGCTTGGCACGCTTGATAAAGCGGCCTTCAGATGACCGCAGGAGCGAAACCGGCGTTCTTCTTGCGCATGGCCCACAGCCATGCCATGCTGGTGATGATCACGGCGACAAAGCAGACGAAAGCCCAGTTGGCAATGGTGCCGCCGAGAAAGGTCCAGTCTACCTTGGTGCAATCCCCGCTGCCGGCAAATATCATCGGAAGGGCGCGGCTGAGCGGCAATTGCTCAATCATCCCGTAAAAATCACGGCCACAGCTTGACACAGCAGGCGGATTCCACTGCAGCCAACTTTGGCGTGCAGCGACAAAAGCGCCAGCTACGGCCATGGGAATCATGGCAATATAGGTCCAGACATGTGCCTTGGGTGATGGAAAAAGCGCCCCAACCAATGCCAACAGGCCCAGCAACACAAAAACATAGCGCTGCACAATGCACATGGGGCAGGGCACCAGGCCCACGGCATATTGCAGGTACATGCCAAAGGCCAAAGAGCCGAAAATGGCGCCCGCGATCCACCACAGGGTGCGGCGCGGCGTGGCAAAAAACAGGCGTATCAATGATTGCATGGGAAAAGCCCTTCTGGATATGGCCTGACCGGAGGGACTCGAACCCCCGACCTGCTGCTTAGAAGGCAGCTGCTCTATCCAGTTGAGCTACGGTCAGACAAATTTCAAGACGAAATTCTAAACAGCACCCCACCAAACGCCGGTAACCTGTATGCAATCCTGCGCTGGATCAAGGCATATTGCGCATTTTCGGGGGATGGAAGCGGTGTCAATGCCTGCGCTGCGACCCGCATCAAGGAGAAGAAGGGAAATGTGGTCGGAGCAGAGAGATTCGAACTCCCGACCCTCTGGTCCCAAACCAGATGCGCTACCAGACTGCGCTATGCTCCGAAGCCCTCCATTGTAAACGACCCTGGTGGCTTTATCAGCAGTGTCGTAGCAATTCTCCGTGCGCAAGACATTGGCGATCGAATCATCTCGTCTGTGGAGCAGACAAAAACCGATCGTTTGGCCAATGCCTGAGGGAAGAAGGGGTGCACTACCTTTAACACCGAGGCAAATCTGTTTGTTTTGTCCAACGCAATCCCGTCGTGCAAATTGCACACACAAGGCTTGTACGGGTGTAAAAAATGCAACAAGTACAAGTCTGTATAAATACACATACTTCTGCACAAACCGATGCGGCTGCCCGCTTTGCTTGTCGCCAAGCCTCAACCAAAGGTTCGTTATTTATACAATAAATTAATTTAAAAATCCCCCATAACGCAATGAATTTCATATAAATAATACTCATATATATTTTTATCTGATTTTCGTAGAGACAAAAAAAGACCATTTTTCAGAATCCAAAAAACCTGTTTTGTTATAACTTATTTTTATCATATTTATTATTTATATAATTGACTCGATATTTTGGCGTCTCTAGAATCCGCGCCCATCGCTTCCGCTTTTGTATGACACAGACGGGATGCTGCCTTCAGGGCAGGTATTTCTGATCTGTATGCGTCCAGGCGGTTTGTCTGAAAAGGCCAACAAACAGATCTATTTGATGACCACACTGATTCTGAACAGCTTGCGCAAAGCCCGGCTCCTGAACCGCCAAGGCGATGCCGCCACCTCTGCAGACAATTCTGATAAGGCTGCATTGACGCCTGCTTCCGGGCGCAATCGCCTGAACATGCTTGCACGCACGGCCCGAGCCAGCATGACAACAGCAGGTGTGGGAACGGTATCGGCTTTTGCCTTGCTCGCCTTTCAGCCCCACTGGCGGCAAGAGGCCATGGCGTTCTGGCAACAGCAGGATCCTGCCTTGCAGACGGCTCCTGCCCATGTGGCAGCAGATGCATCAGTTGTTTCAGTTACGGCACCCGTCGAGGTGCAGGCCAGCAACGAACCACTGGCAGCAGAAGGTTCGGATGATGCCCTTGCCTCAGGGTACGCCATCAACCCCAAGTCGCTGACCGCGCAACAGGCTTCAGTTGCGTACTGGATCAGTGGCAAATACCGCGTGGCGCCAGAAGCCATTGGGCTGCTGGTCAAGCATGCCTACACAGCAGGTAAACAGGAAAAACTGGATCCCTTGCTGCTGCTGGCCGTGATGGCGATCGAGTCAAGCTTCAACCCTTATGCCCAAAGCTCTGTGGGCGCACAAGGGCTGATGCAGGTCATGACGCATATCCACGCCGAGAAATACGAAGACCGGGGCGGCAAGCTGGCCGCGTTTGACCCTGCCAGTAACGTACAGGTCGGCGCCCGGGTCTTGCGCGACACGATCCGCCAGGCCGGTTCGGTGCGTGGCGGCTTGCGCTATTACGTAGGCGCGGCCAATCTGCCCAGCGACCAAGGATATGGCGACAAGGTGCTGGCGGAGTATGCACGCCTGAAGGCTGTAGCCCGTGGGCAGAAGGTAGATTACCGTGCCGAACTGGCTCTGCCTGCCGACTTGCAAGCCCCCGCGCCCACCGAAAAGCCGGGCATGATCAAAAAGCCTGAAGAACAGATGCTGTCGGCACCTGTCGTCATCAAAACGACCCACGTCCCCGCAAAAGCGGCAGCGCCTGCCAAGGCTGCAGCGTCTTCTTCGGGCATGACGGTGATCGGGCTGGCGCACGAACCAGCAAAGACTTCCAAGGCAGTTCCGGCTCCAGAATCCGCTACCGACGATACTCCGGCCAGTTAAAGCTGGTTTTATCGGTACTTTTGGTGCCCCGGGCCGGGATCGAACCGGCACGCCTTCTTTCGTCGGCGGCGGATTTTAAGTCCGCTGTGTCTACCAGTTCCACCACCGGGGCTGGGCACGTGCAAGCGACGGATTGTCGCAAAACGGCTGATTCTACTTTGCTCTCAGGCCGCTGAAGCGCGCCGTTTCTGTACCGCTTCGGCCAGTTGCCGCAAGACGGGCAGGGTCTGCTCCATGCTGATGCAGGCGTCGGTAATCGAAACACCGTGTTGCAAAGCTGTGATGTTGTCGCCCAGATCCTGCCGGCCTTCCTGCAGGTGGCTTTCGATCATGACGCCGGTGATGCGGGTTTCGCCCCCCGCAATCTGTGACGCCACATCAGCCGCCACGTCGATTTGCTTGTGGTGCTGTTTGCTGCTGTTGGCGTGGGAGAGATCAATCATCACCTGCTCGCGCAGACCGTTGGCGCGCAGCACTTCGCAGGCCGCTGCGACATGTTCGGCGGTGTAATTGGGCGCCTTGCCGCCCCTCAAGATGATGTGGCAGTCGCGGTTGCCGCGCGTCTCGAAAATGGCGGTTTGCCCCATCTTGGTCATGCCGATGAAGGCGTGCGCCGATTGCGCCGCCACCACGGCATCGGCCGCGATTTTCACGCTGCCTTCGGTGCCGTTCTTGAAGCCCACCGGGCAGCTCAGGCCGCTGGCCAGTTGCCGGTGGCTGGGGCTTTCGGTGGTGCGTGCGCCAATGGCGCCCCAGGCGATCAGGTCGCTGATGAACTGCGGGCTGAGCAAATCCAGAAATTCGGTGCCTGCAGGCAAGCCGAGTTCAAGAATTTCGAGCAACAGGCTGCGGGCGCGCTCCAACCCCTCGTTGATGGCAAAACTGCCGTCCAGATACGGGTCGTTGATATAGCCCTTCCAGCCCACCGTGGTGCGCGGTTTTTCAAAATACACCCGCATGATGATGAGCAGGTCGCGCTCGAACTGCTGCGCTGCTTCGTGCAACTGGCGGGCATATTCCATCGCCTGATGGTGGTCGTGGATAGAGCAGGGGCCGGCCACCACCAGCAGGCGGTCGTTGCGCCCATGCAGCACGTCGGCAATGGCGCGGCGGTGCTGTTCGACGTAGCCTGCGGCGGTATCGGTCAGCGGCACACGTTCCTGCAACAGGGCAGGGGTGATGAGCGGGCGCACCGCGCTGATGCGCGTGTCGTCGATGCGGGTGGTGTCGTGGGTGGTGGGCGTTGGATTTGGAGACATGCGGCAAATTGTAAGCCGCCGCTATGTCTTTTCGCGTTCACGCATCCAGCCCGCCAGCCGGGGCCACAGCACATTGATGGCCAGCCCCGTCATCACGAGAACTGCTGCCAGGATTTTCCAGCCCGGCAGTGGCTCGTACAACACCAGCGCCGAGGCGCCCATGCCGAAAATGGGCACCAGCAAAGCCATGGGCGTTACCGACGCAGCCGAATACCTGCCGAGCAACCAGCCCCAGATGCCGTAGCCAAAGATGCTGTTGCCAAACGACTGCCAGGCCACGGCCAGCCAGGTGCCCGCGTTTGCCGCGGCCAGACTGTGGGTGATGCGCGGCCAGCCTTCGAGCCAGAGCGACAGCAGCAACAGCGGTGGCACTGCAAAAATACTGCTCCACACCACATAAGCCAGCATATTGACCGGGCCGTGGCGCACGGTGGCACGGCTCACGCTATTGCCGCACGCCCAACTGATGGCTGCCAGCGTCACCAGCACCAGGCCCTTCAACGTGGTGGTGCCATCGATATGCGCAGCAATAACTGCAATGCCGCTGGCAGCAACCACGGTGGCCACATACTGGAATTTGCGAGGGCGTTCGCCACTCAGCACCATGGCCAGACCAATGGTGAAAAACACCTGGAGTTGAACCACCAAAGATGCCAGCCCCGGCGAAATATGGCCCTGCATGGCAAGGTACAGCAGACCGAATTGCCCCACGCCAATCAGCAGGCCGTAAGCTGCCAGATTGAGCCAGGCAACCTTTGGCCGTTTGAAAAAGAACATGGCCGGCACGGCCGCCAGCAAGAAGCGCAAGGCAGCAAACAGCAAGGGCGGCAAATCGTTCAACGCGATCTTGATGACGGCGAAATTGGTGCCCCAGATGAACACCACAACCAAAGCCAGCAACAGATGCCTGACGGAAATAACAGAAGGCTGCGACATGATGGGTAACGGTATGAAGGCGCAGCCAGCGCGAAAGGAATTTGGTAACCGGCTGTTGCAGTGGGCCGCAGATGGACGCATGCGGTTACACAGACTATAGCGCCAAGCCCTGTTTGGCGGTGTTCCTACATGCAAGAGACTTTTTTTCTGGCTATAGTGCCAGCGAGTTGTCTGCATGCTGCAGGCTGCGGGTTCATGGCACACATACGAAAGGAAAGACACCATGATGCACTGGGTATGGACCATTCTGGTGGGTTTTGCCGCCGGTTTCCTGGCCAAGCTGATCACACCGGGTAAAAAGGAGCCAAGCGGCTTCATCCTGACATCATTGCTGGGCATTGCGGGTTCGATTGCAGCCTCTTTTCTGGGCCAGACACTGGGGCTGTATCCGGCAGGATCAGGTGCCGGTTTCATTGCTTCAGTCCTTGGCGCCGCGTTGCTGCTGCTCGTCTACAACTTTGTTTCCCGTAAAAGCTGAAAGGAATTTCCATGAGCCTTCTCGACATCTTGAACCAGGCCTTGAACAGCAACAACCAGTCCAGCCAGACTGACGCGCTGAACCAGGCCGCACAGCAGGTACCGGCCGACGTGCTGGGCCGTGGTCTGGCTGAAGCCTTCCGTTCCGAACAAACGCCCGAAATCGGCAATATGGTCGGCCAGTTGTTCGGCCAGTCGGATGGCAAGCAGCAGGCCGGGGTACTTAATACGATCATCGGATCGCTGGGCCCGGCCGCTGCTGCTGCGCTGGCTGGCGGTGTGCTCAACAATATCCTGGGTGGCGGACGTGACCAGCAAATCACGCCCGAGCAAGCTGCGCAACTCACACCGCAGCAAGTGCAGGATGTGGTGAATGAAGCCAATGCCAACAACCCGGACATTGCCGACAAGCTGGCCGATTTCTACGCCAACAACAAGACGCTGGTCAATACGCTGGGCGGACTGGCCGCGTCGATTGCCCTGATGAAAATCAAGGATCATCTGTCGCGCAACGACCAGTAATCTTTCGATACTGGGTAACAAAACCGGCTTGTGGAGCGAGACTCCCAAGCCGGTTTTTCATTTACCAGAACGGTTTGGCCTGCTGCAGGGCCTGCAGGGGTTCTTCCGCCTTTTCTAGCGCGACATCGCTGGTCGCTTCGTACCAGCCTGCTACTGCGCCTGCGGCAAATCCCATACCGGGGTTTTCGGCTGCCACATCCTGCAGCATAAGGTGCGCCACAGCGGCATCGTTCATGGCGCCCAACACCTTCTGCATGGCCTGTTGCGAGGCCAGGTATTTTTTAACGGCATCGGCACCATACAAGGTGGAAAAAAACTCGGCCGCATAGCGCAGTTTCTTGACCTGCTTGCGCAAGGTGTGGCGCTGCTCTTCATCCAGTTGCTCCCAGCGCCGCGCCAGTTTGGCCACGGCGTTGGCGCGGCGGTTGAGGGTGCTGCCGGCAAACGCTTTCAGGTCTTGCGGCATATGGCCCCAGTCCACAGGTGGTGGCTCCCGGTACAGCCATT
>JAUNUE010000051.1 GCA_030538335.1 Allobrachymonas sp.
TGTTGCTGGTGGCTTTTTCGCGGCGGATGTGCTGCTCGCGCGTTTGCAGCGCCAGCCGGTAGCTGGGCTGGCCGTGGGTGTCGATGCTCACGCCCACCAAGCGCCCCGGCATGCTGCGTTTGAAGTCGTCCTTGCACGCCATATAACCCGCGTGCGGGCCGCCCGCACCCATGGGCAGGCCAAAGCGCTGCGTGGTGCCTACGGCAATATCGGCGCCCATTTCGCCAGGCGCTTTGAGCAGGGTCAGCGCCAGCAAGTCGGCAGCGACGATGAAAGCGCCCTGGCGGGCGTGGGTTTTTTCGGCATCATCGGCCAATTCGCTGACCAAGCCCGTGCTGCCGGGGTATTGCGCCAGTGCGGCAAAGTGCTCGTCGGCTAGTGCCTTGTCCCATGCAGCTTGTGAGTCGGCCACCAGCACCTCAATGCCCAACGGCTCGGCGCGGGTGCGGATCACGGCGATGGTTTGTGGGTGGCAATAGGCCGACACCACAAAGCGGTTGCTTTTGGACTTGACCACGCGGCGCGCCAGCATCATGGCCTCGGCTGCGGCGGTAGCCTCGTCGAGCATGGAGGCATTGGCAATCGGCATGGCGGTCAGGTCAGCCACCATGGTCTGGAAGTTGACCAGCGCTTCGAGCCGCCCCTGGCTGATTTCGGCTTGGTAAGGCGTGTACGAGGTGTACCAGGCGGGGCTTTCGAGCACATTACGCAAGATCACGGCAGGCGTGTGCGTACCGTAATAGCCTTGGCCAATAAAGCTCTTGAGCACCTTGTTCTTGCCCGCGATTGTTTTGAGTTCGGCCAGCGCCGCGGCCTCGGTGGTGGCCAGTGGCAAATCCATGCCTTTGCTGCGCTTGATGCTTTTGGGCACGATGGCATCCATCAGCGCCTGGCGCGAAGCCACGCCAATGGCCGAGAGCATCTGCTCTTCGTCTTCGGGCGTGATGCCGATATGGCGGGCGATGAATTCGCCGGGGTTTTCAAGTTGGGCAAAGGCGGTGGGATTCATGGTGCGGTTCGGGGGCAGGAAGCGTGTGCGGAAAACGTAAAAAAACAAACCCTTGCGGCCGTTGCTGCAAGGGGTGGTCTTAGGCTCAGCAAGCAAAAATTGAAACCTGTTCGCCCTGAGGTATCGAAGGGCAATGCTTCGATACCTCAGCATGAACGGTTCAGGTTCAACAACTACTTGCTGAATCCATAAAAACCGATCAGGCGATCAGCGTCTTGTAGGCGGCTTCATCGAGCAGGGCGGTGATTTCGTCGGCCGCAGACAGCTTGACCTTGAAGAACCAGCCTGCATTGAGCGGGTCGCTGTTGGCCAGGCTGGGGTCGGCGCGCAGGGCTTCGTTCACTTCGGTGACTTCGCCCGACACGGGCATGTAAATGTCAGCCGCAGCCTTTACGGATTCGACCACGCCGGCGATGTCTTTTTGCGCCAGGCTGGCGCCCACTTCGGGTAGCTCGACAAACACCACGTCGCCCAGCGCGTCTTGCGCATGCTCGGTGATGCCCACAGTGGCGATGTCGCCATCAACTTTGACCCACTCGTGGTCTTCGGTGTACTTGAGGGTGCTCATGGTGCTTTGCTCCTTGGTGAAAAGATAGGGGTTGGGGAATCAGGCAAAAACCGCTGGTACCTCTTTAACCGCGGTAGTAGCGGGTGGGCACAAACGGCGTGGGGCTGACCGTCATGGGAATTTTCTTGCTGCGCACCGCGGCGAATACCTCGGTGCCGTTGGCGGCGTGTTCGGGCGTGACGTAGCCCATGGCAATGGGCTGATCAATGGTAGGGCCGAGCAGGCCGCTGGTGGTTTCGCCGATTTTTTCGCCTGCCGCATTTTGCAGTTCGATATGCTCGCGCACCGGCACGCGCTCTTTGGCCAGCAAGGCCACGCGCTTGCGGCTGACCTTTTGTGCGGCGGGGTTGCCTGCGGCGTCTTGCATGAAGGGCAGTATTTTGTCTGCCCCCGGAAAACCGCCTGCGCGCTCGCCGCCCGTGCGGCGCACTTTCTGGATGGCCCAGTTCAGGCCCGCTTCCACAGGCGTCGTCGTCGTGTCGATATCGTTGCCATACAGGCACAACCCGGCTTCGAGCCGCAGCGAGTTGCGTGCGCCCAGGCCAATCGGCTTGACTTCAGGTTGTTGCAACAGCGCGCGTGCCAGCGCTTCGGTCTGCGCAGCGGGTACGGAAATTTCAAACCCGTCTTCGCCGGTATAGCCGCTGCGGGTGATGTACAGATCGGCGCCTTGCCAGTTGAACGCGCCGCCCGTCATGAACACGAGCTTTTCCACGCCTGGCACGAGACGTTGCAGGGCATCTACGGCTTTGGGGCCTTGCAGGGCCAGCAGGCCGCGATCCGGCAGCGGCACCACTTCGCAACGGGTGCCGATCTTTGCCTGCATATGCGCAATGTCGCCCACCTTGCAGGCGCCATTCACAATCAAAAACAGATGGTCGCCGCGGTTCACGAACATCAGGTCGTCGATGATGGTGCCTGCATCGGTTAGCAGCAGGCCATAGCGCTGCTTGTCCACGCCCAGGCTCATCACATCCACCGGCATCAGGCTTTCGAGTGCCGCAGCGGCATCGGCCCCCACCAGCTTGACCTGCCCCATATGCGATACATCAAACAGGCCCGCAGCTTCGCGGGTGTGCTTGTGCTCGGCCATCAGGCCATCGGGGTATTGCACCGGCATGGAGTAACCGGCAAACGGCACCATGCGCGCGCCAAGTTCCACGTGCAGGTCGTACAAAGGGGTTTTGAGCAAATCGGCGGGGCTGGACATGCCTTGGGTCTCCGGGGCAACAGTTCATACAACACGGCAAAACGCCATGCAACAAGCCCCGCTGTCCTTGGTACCTGAGAGATTCGGCTTGTGCCAAGGCACAAGGCTTGCTCCTTCGGTGGCAGCGTGGTTGGGCCGGCTGCACTCTCCAGCGAAGAACGCCTGCAACGATACGTGCTGCGGGCGGCTGCCAGTCCTTTTGCCTGAGCGTTTGGGCGGCCTTGCATGCGGCAAAACCACCCTGCGCCTTCGGCGGCCCGGCGTGCTTGTGGCACGCGCATGGGCGCTCTCCTGACAGCGGGATGATTATAGGGGAGCGGGCATGCTGCCACCTTCTGGTTTGTCAGCCATTTGCACGCCGCATGCCGATGCCGGACGCTTATTCTTCCGCAGGCGTTTGCGCCGTTTCCAGCTCTTCTACTTGCAACAGACCGATCAACTGCTGCAAATCTTCGTGCAGGCGCGCCAGGGTTTGCGGCGGCAGTTTGCCCAGGGCCATCGGCAAGCCGCCTGAAAACACCTCGGGCACCTGCGTCAATACGTCCAGCCCCTGCTCGGTGCAGTACAGCTCGACATTGCGCTTGTCGGCGTCGGAGCGTTCGGCGCGCACCAGCCCCTTGTCCTGCAGCGCCTTGGCCAGGTTGCTGGTCGATGGCTGGCTCAGATCCATGGTTTTTGCCAGCGCATTGATGCCAATGCCCGCATGCGCACGGATCACCCCCAGTGCCCACAACTGGGCGGTGCCGATGCCCGTTTCGGGGTCAACGGCCTTGTAGTTGAGCCGCACGGCCGCATAGATCTGCCTGAAACTGCGCAGCGCCAGCATGACTTCAGGAGGGTGTTGCATGGAGGATGTGATTTGCCTTTTCGGATCGCACAAGAGGGTTGAGGCGATTTAAGCACAAAAAACAAGGAGCCAGTGGCTCCTTGAAGGTTGATGCAGATGTGCGACAAAAATGTGCCAGCGTGGCTGAATTATATATTTCTACAAATATAATTTCCGCGACACAGATGCAAGCAAGCGTAACGCTACCCCAATGCACCCTCTAGGAGATTGCGATGTCGAAAGTACTGGAGTTTTTTGATCTGGACAAGCCCATCGCCTGGCGCACCGAAATTCTGGCCGGGCTGGCCGTGGCCATGACGATGATTCCTGAATCGTTGTCGTTTGCGATTCTGGCGGGCTTTCCGCCGCTGTCGGGCCTGTATGCGGCGTTCATCATGGGCCTGGTGGCTGCCTTGTTTGGCGGGCGGCCGGGGCTGGTATCAGGCGGTGCGGGCGCCACGGTGGTGACGTTGATTGCGCTGATCAAGTCGCACGGGCTGGAATACGCCTTTGCCGCAGTTGCGCTGGCGGGTGTCATCCAGTTGATTGTGGGGATTTTCAAATGGGCGAAATACATCCGCCTCGTGCCCGAGAGCGTGATGTACGGCTTCGTCAACGGCTTGGCCGTGATCATTTTCAGCGCGCAGTTGCAGCAGTTTTTCACGGTCGATCCGGCCACCGGGCAAAAAATGCTGCTGCAGGGCAATGAGATGCTGGTCATGGCCAGCCTGGTGGCGCTTACGGTGGCAATCACCTTTCTGTTCCCCAAGGTCACGAAAAAATTCCCGGCGTCACTCGCGGCCATCATTGCCGTGTTTGCCATCGTGTTGATTTTTGGCATCAAGACCCGTACCGTGGGCGATATTTCTCCTGTCAGCGGCTCGCTGCCGCCTTTTCATATTCCGCAAGTGCCGTTCACCTGGCAAACCTTCATCACCATCTTGCCTTATGGCGCGGTGGTGGCTGCGGTAGGTTTGACAGAAGGGCTGCTCACGCTCAACCTGGTCGATGAAATCACCGAGACCAAAGGCGATGGCTCACGCGAAAGTCTGGCGCAGGGCGCGGCCAACATCCTCAACGGCTTTTTCACCGGCATGGGCGGTTGCCCGATGATTGCGCAAACCCTGGTCAACATCAACGCCGGCGCACGCAGCCGCGTGGCGGGCGTGGTGGCGGCGCTGACCATCATCTTCATCGTGCTGGTGGCAGCGCCCGTGATCGAGCGCATTCCCATGGCGGCGCTCACGGGCGTGATGATGGTGGTGTCGTTCTTCACCTTCAAGTGGAACAGCTTCCGCATCCTCAACAAAATGCCTTTGACCGATGTGCTGGTCATGCTCATCGTCACGGGCATCACCATCATCTGGAGCAACCTGGCAGTGGCGGTGCTGGTGGGCATCATCATCTCGGCCCTGTCGTTTGCCTGGAGAAAGGCCATTGGCCTGAAAGTGCAAGCCAGCACGCAGCCCGATGGCAGCAAGCGCTATGCCCTGCACGGTGATCTGTTCTTTGGCGCGATTGGCGATTTTGAGCACGCGCTCGATATCAAAAACGACCCGGCCAAAGTGGTGGTGGACTTTGCGCACAGCAGCGTGGCTGACATGGGTGCGCTGGAGTCGCTGAACAAGATGACGCGCAAATACCAGGAACAGGGCAAGCAACTGGTCGTTGAAAACCTCGACGTCAAATCGCAGGCCTTGCTGCAAAAGGCCGCCAACCTGAGTGCGGTGCAGATGGCCTGAGGTGTTTTCCCCTCTCCCTCAGGGAGAGGGTAAGGGTGAGGGTGTGCTGCGGGGTGCCGCTTCAAGTTCCACCATGGTGCATTGATAATAGCCAGCTTCGAGACGTACCGCAGTTGGAAGGAAGAGATGAACCCGAGCATTACCCCCTCAGCCCAGGACTTGTGGGCCGACATCGAGGCCGTGCGCACGCAGCGGCCGCTTGTGCACTGCATCACCAACCTGGTGGTGATGAATTTCACTGCCAACGTGCTGTTGGCCGCAGGCGCATCGCCCGTCATGGCGCATGCCCACGAAGAAGTGGCCGATATGGCGGGCATTGCGCAAGGGGTGTTGCTCAATATCGGCACGCTTGACCCTTACTGGGTCAAGAGCATGCAACTGGCTTTTGCCGCGGCGCAGGCCAAAGGCACGCCCGTGGTGCTGGACCCGGTAGGCGCAGGCGCCACGCCCTACCGCAACCAGGCACTTGAAACATTGCTTGAAACGGGCGCGCCTGCCATCATTCGCGGCAATGCGTCTGAAATCATGTCGATGGTGAACGTGGCCGTGCAATCGCGCGGAGTAGACAGCAGCGCGCATGCCGACGACGCGGTCAGCACCGCGCAGGCGCTGGCGCAACGCACCGATGGCACGGTGTGCGCCAGCGGCGCAACCGACCACATCCTGCATGCCGATGGCCGCCACGTCACTTTGCGCAATGGTCATGAATGGATGACGCGCATTACCGGCGTGGGCTGTGCGCTCACGGCCTTGATTACCGCTGTGCATGCCGTGCAGCCTGATGCCTGGCGTGCCACCGTGGCGGGTATGGCATGGATGGGCGTGGCTGGAGAAATGGCGGCCAGCAAGGCGCAGACGCTGGGTGTGGGCAGCATGGCCGTATTTTTGCTTGATACCTTGCAGCAACTGCGCGAAGAGGAATTTGTTGCGCGCTTGCAGCTTGCACAGGCATCCCATTGATATACAAGAACGCATATTGCCGCCATGAGCATCCCACACACCGCCTCCTCCGCCAGAAAGCCTGAACTCGTCTGCCCCGCAGGCAGCCTGCCCGCGCTCAAGGCCGCCATCGACAACGGTGCCGACTGCGTCTACCTCGGCTTTCGCGATGCGACCAATGCGCGCAATTTCGCGGGGCTGAATTTTGATGCCGCAGCCATTGCCAACGGCGTGCAATACGCGCAGGCGCGGGGCCGCAAGGTGCTGGTGGCGCTCAACACCTATCCCAAGGTCGGGCACGAAGACGTGTGGCAGGGCGCCATCGACCGCGCTGCCACGCTGGGCGTGGATGCCGTCATCCTGGCCGACCCCGGCCTGATGGCCTACGCCCGCCAGCAGTATCCGCAACTGCGTTTGCACCTGTCGGTACAGGCATCGGCTACGCATGCGGCTGCCATCGGCCTGTACCACCAGCAATTCGGCATTTCGCGTGCGGTGCTGCCGCGCGTGCTCTCGCTCGAACAGGTGCGCCAACTCGCAGGCAAGGTTCCGGTGGAGCTTGAAGTGTTCGGCTTTGGCAGCCTGTGCGTCATGGCCGAAGGGCGCTGCCATCTGTCGTCTTACGCCACGGGCGAATCGCCCAACACCCACGGCGTATGCTCACCCGCAAAGGCTGTGCGTTGGCAGGAAACGCCCAAGGGTTTGGAGGCAAGGCTTGGCGGCGTGCTGATCGACCGCTACGCCGCGGGCGAAAACGCAGGCTACCCCACGCTGTGCAAGGGCCGCTTCGATGTGGGCGAGGTGCGCGACCATGCGGGCTACTACGCGATGGAAGAACCCACCAGCCTGAATACGCTCGAACTGCTGCCCGAGCTGATGCGCATCGGCATCAGCGCCATCAAGATCGAAGGCCGCCAGCGCAGCCCCGCCTATGTGGCGCAAGTGACCAAGGTATGGCGGCAAGCCATCGACGCCTGCGCCGCAGCGATGGAGCAATACACCGCGCAACCCGCCTGGATGGCGGCACTGGCACAGGTGGCTGAAGGGCAGCAGCAGACGCTCGGTGCGTACCACAGGCCGTGGAAATGAATCCTGTACTGCCCGCCCCCTCTCCAGGTTTTGTCAGATCGGGCAACTGGGCGCTGGTTTGCCCCCTCTCCCCAACCCCTCTCCCACAAGGGGAGAGGGGCTTGTCTGCCCTAGACCGCATCACACGTTGAACACATTCATGCGCTCATCCGTTAACCCTGTCCCCGCTCACACGCTTCGCATCAACGCATTACGCATTGACGCTGCCACTCCCCTCTCCCCTTGTGGGAGAGGGGCAGGGGGAGAGGGGACTCCACGCTTTTGACCAGTGTTAAACCCGAGACCACCATGCAACTTTCCCTAGGCCCCTTGCTCTATTACTGGCCGCGCGATACCGTTCTGCGCTTTTACGAAGACGTGGCCACCATGCCGGTCGATACCATCTACCTTGGCGAAGCCGTATGCTCGCGCCGCCACGAACTGCGCTTGCCCGACTGGCTGGCACTGGCGCAAGACCTGCGCTCCGCAGGCAAGGACGTGGTGCTGTCCACGCAGGTACTGGTCGAATCGGGGCCAGACGCCACCACCATGCAACGCATTGCCGCCAATGGCGATTTCATGATTGAGGCCAACGATATGGGCGCAGTGCAGGCGCTCACCTCGCTGAAAAAATCCTTCATCGCCGGGCCACACCTGAACCTGTACAACCAGCCTACACTCACATGGATGGCGGGCTTGGGCGCACAGCGCTGGGTGGCACCGCTGGAAATGCAGCAAGCCGATCTGAAGCAGATGCAGGCCAGCCGCCCAGCGGGTTTGCAGACCGAAGTATTTGCCTGTGGCCGCATGCCGCTGGCGTTTTCAGCCCGCTGCTTTACCGCGCGACACCTCAACCTGAACAAGGACGACTGCGGCTTCAGTTGCATCCACCACCCCGATGGTCTGCTGTTGCAAACGCGCGAACAGCAAGACTTTTTAGTACTCAACGGCATCCAGACCCAGTCCGCCAAGGTGCACAATCTGATCGCGCAAGTGCCGGTGCTGCAAGAGATGGGCGTGGATGTGCTGCGCATCAGCCCGCAATCCGTGCATATGCGCGAAATCGTCCAGGTCTGGCGTGATGCAATAGATGGCAAGCGCACCGTGCCTGAAGCGGAAAGTGCGCTGGAGCCGCTGCTGGTCGCGCCCTCGTGCAATGGCTATTGGCATGGCAAGCCGGGGATGGAGTACGTGTCTGCTGCGTGAATGCCTGTTCGCCGCAGAGATCAGGTGTAAGTTGGAACCGCGAAGCGATTCCGACGCATGTGGTCTTTAGAGTTTCGCATGCGGCAGAATCTTCTTCGGAGGTTCTGCCCTATTTGAGCTACACAAATTGGTGATATTCGATGATGAACCCTACCCACACCATTCCCAATACTGCTGAGGCACCCAAAGCCTTTGCTGTGCCTGCATCCATTGCCCACCTGTTCTCTCGCTTGCCCACCTGGCCCGGTTCGGTCGCATTTGCCAGTGGCGTGAACCTGTTGCTGGCGCAGCATATGCCTGCCGATGTGGCCGCAGCCTTGCAAGGCAAGCGGCTGCGCATTGCGGTGCGCGATGCGGGCGTAGGGTTTGACTTTGGCTGGTCAGGTGCGGGGTTTGTGGCCTTGTCCACCAGTCAGCAAACGCCCCACCTCACCATCACCGCCACGGCTGCCGACTTTCTGGCGCTGGCGCGGCGCGAGCAAGACCCCGATACGCTGTTCTTCGCCCGCCGCCTGGTGATGGAGGGCGATACCGAACTGGGCCTGATGGTCAAGAACATGCTTGATGCGCAGGAGCTGCCGGTGTTCGATCCGCGCCAATGGCGTTTGCCGCCGCCCAGCCGAGTGCTGGGCAGCCTGCGCGCTGCCGTGCAGCCATTGTCACACCGCGCATCATGAAAACCAACAGCACGCCCCGCCGCGTGGTGGTGGGTATTTCCGGCGCCAGCGGTGCGCTGCTGGGCGTGCGCCTGTTGCAGGCCCTGCGCGCATTGCCCGGTGTAGAAAGCCACCTTGTCGTTTCAGACGCGGGTTGGTTGACTTTGCGCCATGAAATGGAGATGGACGAGGCGCAGGTGGTCGCGTTGGCCGATGTGCATTACGCCTGCCGCGATGTGGGTGCCGCCATTGCCAGCGGATCGTTTGCCTGCCACGGCATGGTGGTGGCGCCCTGCTCCATGCGCACGCTGGGTGCCATTGCCCACGGCCTGTCTGACAACCTGCTCACCCGTGCGGCAGACGTGACGCTGAAGGAGCGCCGCAGGCTGGTGCTGCTGGCGCGTGAAGCGCCGCTGAATCTGGCGCATATCCGCAATATGGCGGCGGTGACCGAAATGGGCGGCATCGTGTTTCCGCCCGTGCCTGCTTACTACGCCAAGCCGACGACGATGGAGGATGCCGCGCAGCACACCGTGGCGCGGGTGCTGGGGTTGCTGGGCCTGTTGCCCGAGCAGGAGGAATGGCGAGGGTTGCCTGCTTCTGTGCCCAAGACTGCTTGAAACATATGTGTGGTGGCAAGGTCCGGCCCCCCCCCCCGCCCCCACCCCCCCCGGGGGGGGGGGGATTGGTTTGGCGTAGTCGGGGTCCGCAAAAAA
>JAUNUE010000052.1 GCA_030538335.1 Allobrachymonas sp.
GCTGTAGGTCTGGAAGGTACGTTCCACGCCTTCGCCGCTGGAGATTTTGCGCACGGTAAACGCGCTGTTGATGCCACGGTTGCGCTTGGCAATGACCACGCCTTCGTAGGCCTGCACACGCTTGCGCGTGCCTTCCACCACGTTCACGCTTACGATCACGGTGTCGCCAGGCGAAAAGTCGGGGACTTTCTTGCCCAGGCGCTCCATCTCTTCTTTTTCCAGGGTCTGGATCAGGTTCATTTGGAAATATTCCTGTACGTCTCGATCATGGCCAACTGCACAAAAGACCCCTTCACCACACATCCGGCTGCGGATATGGGCTGCTGCTGACCAGAATTGCATGTACTTTGCATGCACGGCCCAGCGGGGCGGCTGACAGAGGATCGAACCGCGAATTATAACAAGAATTGGCTTTTGGGGCTGGTTTTTTGAGGCGCGCCCACCCACCCTGCCAGATGTTGCAGGCTGATGGCGCCAAGCGCATCGATCCACGCGGGGCTGTCGTTGAGGCAGGGAATGTAATGGAACTCCTTGCCGCCTGCATGCAAAAAGATTTCGCGGCCTTCGATATTGATTTCTTCAAGTGTCTCGATGCAGTCAGATACAAAGCCGGGGCAGATCACATCCACGCGCTGTTGGCCTTTTTGGGCAAGCTGCTCCAGCGTAGCCGCCGTATACGGTTGCAGCCACTTGGCACGGCCAAAACGCGACTGGAAGGTGACCACATACTGCTGTTGCGACAGGCCCAGTTGCGCAGCCAGCAGGCGCGAGGTGGCGTGGCACTCGTCAAAGTATGGGTCGCCCAGTTGGCGGGTACGCTCGGGCACGCCGTGGTAGCTCATCACCAGCATCTGGCCCTGGCCGTGGTGCTGCCAGTGCTTTTGCACCCGCTTCGCCAGAGCCTTGATGTAGAGCGGGTGGTCAAAGTAGCGGTTGACATGGCGCCATTCGGGCAGGTGCCGGGCGGCCTGGTTCCAGGCGGCAATGCTGTCCATGACGCTGGCGGTGGTGGTGCAGGAGTATTGCGGGTAGGCGGGCAGCGCCAGGATGTGCGAAACGCCCTGCTTGCGCAACTTGTCGATGGTTTTGGCAATATTGGGTTGGGCATAGCGCATGGCATGCACCACTTTTACCTGGTGGCCGTGGTGACCGAGCCAGCCCTGTAGCAGCTTGGCCTGGCGCTGCGTCCACACCTCCAGCGGCGAGCCTTCTTTCATCCAGATCGAAGCGTATTTTTTGGCAGATTGGGCAGGGCGTGTCAGCAGCACAAAGCCATACAGAATGGGCAGCCACAGCAGGCGCGGCAACTCCACAATGCGCGGGTCGCTGAGGAATTCGGCCAGGTAGCGCCGCACAGCGGGCGTGGTGGGCGCGTCGGGGGTGCCCAGGTTGTACAGCAGGATGGCAATGCGTGGTGGTTCAGATACAGGTTCGCGCATGGCTTGGATGGCTCAATAGGCGGGTTGGTTCAGTTCAGCGTGCAGTTGTGCGTACAACTGGTGGCGCAAGGGATCAATGCCGCCTTCCTCCACGGGCTGGCCCACAGCGGCCAGCACGCCACAACCCGGTTCGTGCAGATGGGTGCAATTGTAGAAACGGCAGCCGCCAGTGTGGTGGGCAATGTCGGGCATGAAACGCGGCAGGTCGGCAGCGTCCAGGTGTTGCAGGCCAAATTCCTGGAAGCCCGGTGAGTCGATCACCGCCGTACCTGCTGCACGATCCACCCAGTACAACACCGTGGTGGTGGTGGTGTGCTTGCCGCTGCTGAGTGCGCGCGATATTTCGCCCGTCTGCGCGTTGGCATCGGGCAGCAACCAGTTGATCAATGTACTTTTGCCCGTGCCCGAAGGCCCCATGACCAGCGTCTTTTTACCAGCCAGCAGCGGGCGCAAGCTGTGCAGGTCTTGAGACTCTGGCGATGTGAGCGATGTGCGCAAGACGTGATAACCCATGGCCCGATAGGGCGCCAGCCGTTCCCACCCGCGTGCATGCAGCGCGGGCAGGTCGGCCTTGTTGAGCACGATCAATGGCGCAATGCCTGCGGCCTCGGCAGCAATGATGGCGCGGCCCAGCAACTGGTGCGAAAACTCCGGCTCGGCCGCCAGCCACACCAGCACCTGGTCGATATTGGCGGCAAAAGCCTTGGTGCGGATGTCGTCTTGCCGGTAAAAGGCGTTGCGGCGCGGCTCCACTTTTTCGATCACGCCTTCTTCGCCCTGGCCTGTGGGCGGCAACGTCCAACGCACCGTATCGCCCACCAGTGCTTCGCTTTTTTTGCCACGCGGATGGCAGATGCGGCGCTTGCCATCGGCAGATTCCACCACCGCATGGCGGCCGTGGCTGGCTACGACCAGACCCTGCTCAAAAGTGTTGCCGCTTTCTGCCATCAAGCGGCCTGCAGCCGTGCCAGCCGCTCGCTGGCGGGTGGGTGCGAATAGTAAAAGCGCACATACACCGGGTCAGGCGTGAGGGTGCTGGCGTTGTCGGTATACAGCTTGAGCAGGGCGCTGCTCAGGTCATCGGCTGCTGCGTACCGGGTGGCAAAAGCGTCGGCCTCAAATTCGTGCTTGCGCGAACTGGCCGCCATGAAGGGCGAGGCAAACACGGTAAATACGGACGAAGCCAGCATGAACAGCAACAAAGCCAGCGCCGCGTGCGGCGTTTGTGCCTGGCGGATGCCCAGCCCGGCATAGAACCAGGGTTGCTGGTACAGCCAGCCGAGCAGGGCAAAGCCCAGCAGGCTCAAGGCAAAGGTGCCGAGCATGCGCTGCGGAATGTGCCAGAGCTTGAAATGCCCCAGTTCGTGCGCCAGCACCGCATCCACCTCGCCGGGTTGCAGTTTGTTGAGCAGGGTGTCGAAAAACACCACGCGCTTGGAGCGCCCCAAGCCCGTGAAGTAGGCATTGGCATGCGCGCTGCGGCGGCTGCCGTCCATTACGTACAGGCCCTTGGCAGCAAAGCCGCAACGTTGCATCAGGGCGGTAACACGCTGTACCAGCTCAGGGTTGTCCAGCGGCTGGAAGCGGTTGAACAGCGGCGCAATCCACGTCGGGTAGATCACCATCATCAACAGGCCAAACGCAACCCAGGCGCCCCAGGCCCACAGCCACCACACCGCGCCCGTTTGCTGCATCAGCCACAAAATCAGCATTGCCAGCGGCAGGCCGATGGCGGCAACCAGCACCAGGTTTTTGAGCAGATCGGTCAGCCACAAAGCCAGCGTGGTGGTGTTGAAGCCAAAGCGTGCTTCGAGCCGGAAAGTGCGCCACCAGCCAAAAGGCAGGCCAAGCAGCTCGTTGACCAGCGTAAAGCCTGCCAGCAAGGCCAGTTGCTGCAGCATGGGGGAGGTGAACCATTGCTGGCTGTAACCGTGCAGCGTTTGCAGGCCACCCAGCACCGTCCAGCCCAGCAGCAGCACGGTGCCGTACAGCAACTCCACCATGCCAAAACGCGATTGCGCCACGGTGTAGTCAGCCGCTTTCTGGTGCGCTTGCAGGCTGATGGTGTCGGCAAACGCCGCAGGCACAGCAGGGCGGTGTGCCATTACATGCCGCTGTTGCCGCCAGGCCAGCCACAGTTTGAGCAGCACGCCCACGGTCAGCGCGGCCAGAAAAACACTGCGCCACAGGTTGGCAGTGCGGGTGGGGTCAGATGCCACGTCAATCATGCGGGCAGTGTAAAGGCTTTGGCGTTTTGTATTGCATATGATGTTTTTGTTCACTGCAGAGGCGCAGAGGGTCGCGGAGAAAGGGCATTCGAGTTCTGGCAGGACTTGCCATTCCTGTTTGGTTTCTACAGAAACGTGGCGTCCATGAACAATATGCGCTTGCAAAACAGAATTGTCCCCATTCCGTTCGGGCTGAGGTATCGAAGCCCAGACACGAACAAGACATCAGGACATGCCCTTCGATACGCTTCGACTTTGCTCAGGACAGGCCTCAGAGCGAACGGGCTAGCTGAAACCCGTGTATCTTCTTCCTCTGCGAAACTCCGCGCTCTCTGCGGTGAAAACAAACGTCAAAGGCCGCACAAGAGGATGTCTGAAGCACAATAGCGTCCATGCAAAACGAATTTCCTTCCACAACAACGCAAGCGGCGGCAACGCCCACCCTCAAGAAACACGACGACAACCTGGTCTGGCTTGATTGCGAGATGAGCGGACTCGATCCTGAAAAAGAGCGTGTGCTCGAAATTGCCGTGATCGTGACCAGCCCTGATCTGGCCATCCGCGTGCCGGGGCCGGTGGTGGTGATTCACCAAAGCGATGAACTGCTCGGCAAGATGGACGCCTGGAACACCGGCACCCACACCAAAAGCGGCCTGGTGGCCAAGGTGCGTGCCAGCACCGTGACCGAGCGCGAGGCTGAAGACACCCTCATCCAGTTCCTGAAGCAGTACGTAAGCAAGGGCAAGTCGCCCATGTGCGGCAACACCATCGGGCAAGACCGGCGCTTTCTCGTCAGGTACCTGCCCCGGCTGGAGGCGTTTTTTCACTACCGCAACCTCGACGTGAGCACCTTGAAGGAGCTGGCGCGGCGCTGGCGACCTGACTTGCACGATGCCTTCAAGAAACAGCAATCACACACTGCGCTGGCCGATGTGGAAGAGTCGATCGACGAGCTGGTTTACTACCGCAGTTGTTTTTTGCGGATGAGTGCACCGCCACAGGGTGACGGGCCAGCGGCTTGAAATGTGCCTGGCTGGGGTATAGGTGCGCTCTGTAAAGATTGTGTTACAGAGCCTGGCCTGACATCGGCCACAATCCGCGCGTGTTAAATTTTTCACGCGTGTAACTCATGGAATTTTTCAACGCAGCAACGCTGCAAACCTTGCTGTTGGCCGCTGCAGGCACGTTGGGTTATTGGGCACGCGATGTGCCCGGGCTGTTCATCGGTTGGCTCAAGCGGTTCTTCATCTCCAGCCTCACGGTGGATTCGCGCGATACCTTTGTCTTTGGCGCCATGGTGGAGTACCTCGACAGCCATCCGGGCCTGCGCAACAGCAACCAGTTCACCGCGCACAGCGTGCGCCGCGGCCACGAATACCAGAGCATTGACGACGACCTGCGCATTGGCCAGGTGCCGCGCGCCTACCGTTCGCCAGCTGAAGGGTTGCATTTTTTCCGTGCAGCAAACCGCTGGATGTTCATGCGCCGCGAAATCACCGTGACGCAATCGGTGCTGGAGCGCATCACCCTGTCGCACTTCGGGCGTTCGCCTGATTTTTTGCGCGACTTTCTGCGCCTGGCCATTGCCCAGCGCGTGGCGCGTGAACACGACACCTTGTCGGTCTACATCCCCGACCCGTTGGAAGGCGGCGAGTGGAAGCGTGCGCGCGTCGTCAGCCGCAAACCGCTGTCGTCGGTGGTGCTCAAGGCAGGGCAGGCCGAAGATTTGCTGGCCGACCTGCAGCGGTTTTTCGCTGGGCGCGAGCGCTACAACGCGCTGGGCATTCCGTGGCGGCGCGGCTACCTGCTGTACGGTCCGCCGGGCACCGGCAAAACCTCGCTGGTGGCAGCTTTGGCTTCTGAAGTCGGGCTGAATGTCTGCACCTTCAGCCTGGCCTCGCCCATCGTCACCGACGAAAAAGTGCACACCTTGCTGGCGGCGGTGCCGCAACGCTCGCTGTTGTTGATTGAAGATGTGGACGCCTTTTTCCAGCAGCGCAAGGCGGCGCATACCCGGGTGCAGTTGTCGTTTTCAGGTTTTCTGAATGCGCTGGATGGCGTGGCCACGCAAGAGGGCACGGTGCTGTTCATGACCACCAACCACCCCGAAAAGCTCGACCCGGCGCTGATCCGCGCAGGCCGCATCGACAAGAAGGTGGAGCTGGGCCTGACCGACCACGACCAGTTACGCCGCCTGTACCTCAAGTTCCACAACGATGTACAGGCGGCAGAAGTTTTCGCAAACGCACATGCGACCGAAGGGCTTGCGCCTGCTGCCGTGCAGGAGTTGCTGATGCAGCAGGTGGGGCTGGAGCAGATACCGCCAGCGCCCCATTGAGTGGTGGTTTTGGGCAATGGGTCGCTTGCTCCCGGTTCGTCCCTTGTGCCTATCACGCGGCGATACCAGGTTTTTCTTTGCGCGGTACTTCGCCGATTCCGGGCGAGAGGCTGCCAAAATGCCGGGCATGCTGGTGGCAACAGCACATGCCAATGGGTTTTGTTGCATGTAGCGAAGCTGTTTTGCTACCGGCAAGCCCCTGCGGATGCAAGCCCAAACCCACGTCAAGGAAACAACCATGAAACGCACCTTTCGCACCATTGGCATCTTCTTGCTTGCCCTCACGGGCCTTGCTGTGGTTTTTTCTGTGGTGTTTTGGGGGTGGTTCGGGCCGGTTGTACTGTTCCTGATGCTCAAGGGCATGGCGGTGGGGTCGCTGGAGATGTTCTCCTCATCCATCCGCGAAGAGCCGCAGCCGTGGGAGATCATCAGCCCCGGCAAGCCCATGCCCGAATACCCCACGCCCTACATCCTGCAACGCGGCACGGGTGAGGCTGTGCAAATAGGCGACATCGTCACCGTGCACAAATACCAGCTCACCGACGACGCCACACAGCTCAAGAAAGACATGGGCCGGGTCTGGTTCTGGGTGGGTTTTACGGTTCGCAACAAGGACGACCCCTATGCCAAGTGCTACGATGATGAGAGTTGCGAAGTGGAAAGTGGTGTGATCGGCATGCCCACGGGCAGTTGGTTCTACTACCCGATCAGGGACAAGCTGGTGATGATGGGGCCTGATGCGAAAGGCAAGTGGCGCCACCGTTTGACCGACTGGGTTTCGGGGGGGGGAGGGGTTCGCCATGATTTATGGGGTCAAAACCCCTTTTTCGAGGTACAAAAATATACCCAACCCGAGGCCCGTCTACCTGCAGCACCAATTGAGCGACGACCACAACCGTGGGGGGCTGGAGACGGCAGTGCGCACGCAGTTGTACCAGGTGGTGCAACGCTGCCCGGCGCAGTTGCGTACCCGGATCGTCAAAATCAGCTCCCGTGGCCCCATGGTCATGGGCGGCTTGTTTGATCCGGAGGTCAACACCAAAGAGAGGCGGATTTGGGTGAAGGAGACCGAACTGGTTGCCACGTGCAGCGACGGCAGCTCCATGCGCTACAAAGAAGGGCCGCTGGGTGCGCCCAACCCGCCGGGCATGAAAAATGGCCCCGCGCCGCCCGTGGGCTATTGGGACGACTGGTTCAGAAAAGCCTGGGGCCGAACGCCGATAGGCTTGGAGATTGACCCACCGCCACGGATCGGGCCGGGCCAGGTGGACGCACAACTGCTGGCACAGGTGCGGGCGGTCAATGCCCGGTATCCAGAACCGGGTGATGGCAAGCTGAGATATGACAAGCCGGGTTTGCGGGTTAACTCGTTTGTTGTTCAAGCCGGGCAACGGATTGAATTGAAGTTCTTGAGTGAAGGGCTATGCAGTGGCAAGAGTAGTTCGTGCGGAAGAAAGAACACAGAAAATGTCGAAATCACGGGGTATCGTGAAGATCCAGAGCATACGCATGGCCGCGTGAGCCGGGATGCGCAGGGCAACTTCTTCTTCACGGCAGATGCCAATTACAGCGGGCCTGCTTATTTTTATATGGGTTTGTTTGAGAAATACACCCGAATGGGCGAACCAAAGGAATCTACGAATGAGGTCGGGGTGCCGCTGCAGATCATCAGCCCGCAAGAGGCGGCAGAAAGGCGGACGCGAGAGCTGATGAAGGCGCAACAAGCGGCATCAGCCGCCAGTGCTGCGGGGTGACTGTTCGACAGCGGTAGCGCTGGATAGAGCGAAGTGAGACCCGACGAGGTGCGGTCTCGTATGCGCGTTGAAAACTGGGTTACTTGCCCGCAGCAGCTCGGGGCGTAATGTCTTCAATCGTCTCTGGCCCGAACCAGGCCTGCAGGCGCTGGGCGGTTTTGCGGCGCACGTCGTCGTTGACGTAGAGCGATACGGTGGCCAGGGCCAAAGCCAGCATGCCCAGGTCGTCGGTATAGCCAATGCCGGGCAGGATGTCGGGAATGGCGTCGATCGGCATGACGAAATAGGCCAGCGCGCCGTAGATCGCCGTTTTGGCCCACTTGGGCGTGCGCGGGTTTTGCGCCGCGTAATACAGCAGCAGCGCCTTGTGGACGACCTGTCGGCCTGCAACCCGGGCAAAGCCAAATGCCTTGCCCCAGAAATCCCGCTCGGAATAGTTACCTGCCTGTGGCATGGGGGATTTGCGACCGATCATCTTTTGCTGCTCCTGCTGAACGCGACCACATGGCCGCTTCCCCAAGATAGGGCATTCGCGGGCGTCATGCAAGGGCGATTGCGTAACACCTTGCAAATCAGCGGTTTCGGTGATGGACAGCACAGGCGCAATTGCTGTATATTTGTACAGTGAACTTGATCGACAAACTCTCCATTCTGGCCGATGCGGCCAAATACGATGCCTCGTGCGCTTCCAGCGGGGCTGCGCCGCGCAATGCGCGCAAGGGCGGTGTGGGCAGCACCGAATCAAGCGGCATTTGCCACAGCTTTACGCCCGATGGGCGTTGTGTGGCGCTGCTGAAAATTTTGCTCACCAACTTCTGCCAGTATGACTGCCTGTATTGCGTCAACCGTGCTAGCAGCAACGTGCCGCGGGCGCGCTTTACGGTAGAAGAGGTGGTGCAGCTTACGCTCGATTTTTACCAGCGCAACTGCATCGAAGGTTTGTTTCTTTCCAGCGGCGTCATCCAGAACCCCGACTACACCATGGAGCAACTGGTGCGGGTGGCGCAAACGCTGCGCGAGGGGCATGGCTTTCACGGCTACATCCACTTGAAGGCCATTCCCAACGCCGCGCCGGAATTGCTGGCGCTGGCAGGACGTTTTGCCGACCGGGTATCGGTCAATATCGAGTTGCCTACGCTGCATGGCCTGGCCGAATTGGCACCGCAGAAAGATGGCGTGCAGATCGTGCAAAGCATGGCGCGCATCCGCGACCATATCGACGAGGCCAAAGCCGCCGCCCGCGCTTGGCGTGGCTTGCGTCAAAAGGATGTACCGCGTTTGCAAATGGCAGATGCGGTGATGGATGCAACGTCAGACACGCCCGCGTCGCTGGAAGTGCAGCCGCCGCGCACCGTGATCTCTCTGCCTTTTGACCGTGCAGGGCGCGCCAAACCACCGCCATTCGCGCCGGGCGGACAAAGCACGCAGATGATCGTGGGCGCTGACGCGACGGACGACCGCACCATCCTCGCCGCCAGCGCCACGCTGTACGGCCGCTACGGTTTGCGCCGGGTGTATTACTCGGCCTTCAGCCCCATTCCTGATGCGAGCCATGCCTTGCCGCCCGTGGCGCCGCCCCTGTTGCGCGAACACCGCCTGTACCAGGCGGACTGGCTGCTGCGCTATTACGGCTTTACGCACGACGAAATCGTCACGGCCAGCAGCGACGGCATGTTGTCACTCGAACACGACCCGAAAATGGCTTGGGCGCTGGCCAACCGGCAGTACTTTCCGGTGGACTTGAACACCGCCCCGCGCGAAATGCTGCTGCGCGTGCCGGGGCTGGGCGTGCGCACCGTGCAGCGCTTGCTCATGGCGCGCCGCGTGCGCCGCTTGCACGTAGACGACCTGCGCCGCCAGCGCCTGCCTTTGCAGCGTGTGCTGGCGTTTGTCATGCTCGATGGTCATCACCCCGGCGCGCAACTGGATGCTGCGCAACTGGACAGGCGTTTGCGTACCGCCATTGCTCCTGTGCATCAGGTGGCATCAGTTGTTGCGCTGCAATCTGCAAATGCACGCCCTGCAAAAAAGCAGGATGCTGCTCCTGGCGTGCCTGCGCAACTGCCCTTGTTTTGAGCCATGCCAATCATTGTCTTTGACCGTTCTG
>JAUNUE010000053.1 GCA_030538335.1 Allobrachymonas sp.
CGCTTTGCGCTCCTCGCAATGACACGGTTTTGGCTCTGTGCGCATCCTGCGGGGAAGCTCAGTAGGGGAAGTTGGGTGCACTAGGATCAATCCCCGCCGGTACGCTCGGACATGGCAATCCAAGCACAATGGCTTGCATGAAACAACTCAAGAACATCCCCTTGTCTTTGCTTGATCTGGTTGCCGTGCGCGAAGGCGGCACGGTGGCCGAAGCCATTGCCACCGCGTTGCACACGGCGCAGCATGCCGAGCGGCTGGGTTTTACCCGCTACTGGCTGGCCGAGCACCACAATATGGCGGGCATTGCCAGTTCGGCCACCGCCGTGCTGGTGGGGCATATTGCGGCAGGCACGCAGACCATGCGCGTCGGCTCGGGCGGCGTCATGCTGCCCAACCACGCGCCGCTGGTGGTGGCCGAAAGTTTTGGCACGCTGGCAACGCTGTACCCTGACCGCATCGATCTGGGGCTGGGCCGCGCACCGGGTACTGATCCGGTCACGATGCGTGCCTTGCGCCGCAACCGGGCAGAGACCGAGCAGGATTTTCCGCGCGAGGTGGCCGAATTGCAGCAATACCTGGGCACGCCGCAGCCCGGCCAGAAAGTCATCGCCAACCCCGGCGCCGATACGCACGTGCCGATCTGGCTGCTCGGGTCGAGCCTGTTCAGCGCACAACTGGCGGCAGAGCGCGGCTTGCCGTATGCCTTTGCCTCGCACTTTGCGCCGCAAATGCTGCTGCAGGCGCTGGATGTATACCGGCGCAACTTCAAGCCTTCGGCCACGCTGGCACAACCCTACACCATGATCGGCGTGCCGCTGGTGGCGGCACCCACCGATGAAGAAGCGCTGTACCTCGCCAGCAGCGTGATCCAGCGTGTGCACCACATCGTGACCGGCAAACGCGGTCTGCTCGCGCCGCCGGTTGAAGGTTATGTGCAGGGCATGAAGCCGCACGAGCAGGCGGCGGTGCAGCAGTTTCTGGCCTGCGCCGTGATCGGCGGGCCGCAAACCGTGCGAAATGGCATGGAAAAGCTGTTGCACGCCACGCAGGCCGATGAGATGATGCTGGTCTGTGATCTGTTTGACCCCGCGCTGCGCTTGCGTGCGCTCGACATCGCCATGCAGGTGGCGCGGGGGGGGTGATTCCCGACCGATGAATTTTGCTGTATTGGACGCATGACGGGCGGTGAGGGGATGCGGCTTTTGCCGGATACAGGAGGAATGCCATGAGGCGCTGGACTTTGCTGTTGGCGTTGGCCGTTGCGCTGCCGGTGGGTGTGCAGGCGCAGGTTTTCAAATGCACAGACGCCAAAACCGGCAAGGTCACTTTTACCAACAAAAGCTGTGGCAACGCACGCAGCGAGGTGGTGATGAAAGAACCCTCGCCCCAAGAACGCCAGCGCATCGCCGAGGCCGACCAGCGCGCCTTGCAACGCAAGCAACTGCAACTTGATCGCGAATACCTTGAAACGTTGCAGCGAAAAAACAAGCCATCAGATGCCCCCGTTACTGTGGCTGCCGCGCCGCGCAACCAGTCGCATGCCTGCAGCGAGGCCATGAAGGAAGCGGCTTTCCAGTCGCGCAACAACGTGAGCACGGCCTTGCTGGAGGCCACGCAGTGGAATGTGGAACTGGCATGCCAACCCGCCACCACGCCGATCAGCGAAGCCAACTGCGCCAGTGCGCGCAAGGAGTTGCTGTTCCGCGCCAACAACCCGACCACGGCAGGGGCGTTGTCTGCCCTGCGCACCAATGCCGCCATGGTGTGCGGCGTGCCCTTGCCGCAAAAAGTGGAAGTCGAGGCCGCGCCTGCTGTGCCGGTGGGGGTCTACCCGCAGCTTCCCTATTGCCCTTACGGGCGTTGCGGGCCTGCAAGGCAGGTGTATCCGTATCCCTACTCCCGCAGGCCGCCGTCCATGCCGGTGCAACCGGCCATGCGCCCCTGGTCTGGAACCCGGCAGCCCCATGCGGGGACGTCTTTTGACGAACGGCCTTACGCGAACCAGCCTTTTCGCTGAAAGCTGGTTCGAGATTTCCCGACAGGAAGCCGCACTGCGCTAAAACCGTGTCAGATGCGGGTAGCGTGAAGCAGGCGAAGGCGTCTGGCGGCATGCGGAAACAGCCGCCCATCAAGACCGCAAAAACACCCCTTATTTTGCAGTGCACAAATTTGATATTTGCGGGATGTCTTGTTTTTTCCGGTGTTGCAGAAATGCAGGTTTTTTCTGGCGAAATGCATGCTCTCTATTAACCCGCAATTACTTTCTCTTTATGCATGCGGAGATAAAAAATGCCCTGTGCAATTGACTGAAAACATGCAAGGCATTGATAAAAATATACTTTTTTGAAAAACGTTTTTCATGGCGGGCAGTGGCCGCTTGAATTCCAGAAACAGACAATAAATTCCTGCCAGCGCAGCAGAAAATCACAGGCGCTTATCTGTTCAGGGATAGTACGGAGAAATGGGTTTTGTTGGTGAAAATGCCCACAAGGTTTTCCCCGACTTTGCGGCCATTTCGCGAATACCGGGCGGGTACTGCAATTTTCACGTAAGCAAGTTTTCCGACAGTGCAATGGCACTTTGTGGATGGGCGCAGGCCTGCGCAAAGTGTGGCGGTGCAAGCCGCCGGTTACGCAGCACTATTACGAAGAGGAGACAAACCATGTCAAGTGACAACAACGCGAAGGCCTACTGGTCTGAAACACTGAAACTGCTGACCGTCGTACTGGCCATCTGGGCCGTGGTGTCTTACGGGGCGGGCATCCTGTTCGCTGGCGCACTCAACAGCATCAAGCTGGGCGGTTATCCACTGGGTTTCTGGTTTGCACACCAGGGTTCCATCTACATCTTCATCGCGTTGATCTTCTGGTACTCGGTGAGGATGGGAAAGATCGACCGCAAGCACGGCATGCAGGAAGACTGACGCAACCAGCGCACCAAGGAGTTGAACCATGAGCTTGCAAACCCTGACTTATCTGGTCGTTGGCTTTACCTTCGCCATCTACATCGGCATTGCCGTGTGGACGCGTGCCGGCAGCACCAAAGACTTTTACGTGGCGGGCGGCGGCGTGCACCCCATCACCAACGGCATGGCGACCGCGGCTGACTGGATGTCGGCGGCGTCGTTCATTTCCATGGCGGGCCTGATCGCAGCCATGGGCTACGGTGGCGCCGTGTTCCTGATGGGCTGGACGGGCGGCTACGTGCTGCTGGCCTGCCTGCTGGCGCCTTATCTGCGCAAATTCGGCAAATTCACCGTGCCGCAGTTTGTGGGCGACCGCTATTACTCATCGCTGGCGCGCAACGTAGCCGTGGTGTGCCTGCTGATCATCTCGACCACCTACATCATCGGCCAGATGACGGGCGTGGGCGTGACGTTTGCGCGCTTTCTGGGCGTGACCAGCGACCAGGGCATTTACATCGGCATGGCAATCGTGTTTGCCTATGCGGTGTTTGGCGGCATGAAGGGCATTACCTACACGCAGGTGGCGCAGTACATCGTGCTGATCCTGGCCTACCTGGTGCCTGCGGTCTTCATTTCGCTCAACCTTACCGGCAACTTTCTGCCGCAATTGGGACTGGGTTCCAAACTGGCGGGCACTGACGTGTCATTCCTGTCCAAACTCGACCAGGTCACCAAAGACCTGGGCTTTGGCCAGTACACCACCCTGCCAGCGGGCAGCATGCTCAACATGCTGTTCTTCACCATTTCGCTGATGATCGGCACGGCGGGCCTGCCGCACGTGATCGTGCGCTTCTTCACCGTGCCCAAGGTGGCCGACGCCCGGTTTTCGGCGGGCTGGGCGCTGATCTTCATCGCCTTGCTCTACACCACGGCACCTGCAGTGGGGGCCATGGCGCGCCTGAACCTGATCGGCACCACCAACTCGGCCGTGGGCATTACGCAAGGCGCATCGGGAGAGCTGGTGGTGGATCCTGCGGCCGTCAACGCCAACCGCAACCTGTATGCGCCCGAAGCCAGTCTGGTGTACGAGCAACGCCCCGACTGGATGAAGCGCTGGGAGCAGACCGGCCTGCTCAAATGGCAGGACAAGAACGGCGATGGCCGCATCCAGTTCTACAACGACAAGACCACCGACGAGAGCGTGCTCTTCAAGGCTTCGGCTGCGGGCTGGAATGGCAACGAGCTGGAGGCCAACGCCGACATCATCGTGCTGGCCAACCCCGAAATTGCCCAACTGCCCAACTGGGTGATTGCCCTGGTGGCGGCGGGTGGCATTGCGGCAGCGCTGTCAACTGCGGCGGGTTTGTTGCTGGCCATTTCGTCGGCGGTTTCGCATGACCTGGTCAAGGGTGCCATCAACCCCAATATCAGCGAGAAAAACGAGTTGCTGGTGGGTAAGGTGGCCATGGCTGGTGCCATCTTCATCGCGGGCTGGCTGGGGCTGAACCCGCCTGGTTTTGCGGCAGGCACGGTGGCGCTGGCCTTTGGCATTGCGGCGTCCACCATCTTCCCGGCTTTGATGATGGGAATTTTCAGCAAAACCGTGACCGGCAAGGGCGCTACCGCAGGCATGCTCGCGGGTCTGTTCGTGACGCTGTTCTATGTGTTTGCGCACAAGGGCATTTTCTTCATCAAGGGCACCGACTTCACGCACCTGATTGGCGGCCCCAACAGCCTGTTCGGCATTTCGCCTGAGGCTATTGGCACGGTCGGCGCGATGGTGAACTTTGCCGTGTCGTATGCCGTGAGCACCATGTCGGCGCCCGTGCCCGCGCATATCGCGGCCATGGTCGATGACGTGCGCATGCCCAAGGGTGCCAGTGCAGCGGCGGCCGACCACTGAGGCGACGCTGCTATGAGGTGAGATGCGCATAGGTACAGCGGGGTTGCTCCCTTTTCCCCGCTGTACCTGCCGCGTAACCCGGTCGCCCCGCCGAACCACCGGCGGGGCTTTTCTGGCGCATGACAGCGCCCGACAAGGACACAGCCATGGGTATCTATATTTTGAACTGGTTTTTTCTGTTGATTCTGTTGCCGATAGCGTTCATCTGGCTGCGCCGGGCCTGGTGCATTGGCGTCAAGCACGACTACTCCCAGGTGGCGCTGAAGAAGGGTCTGCCGCCACCCGATGCAGAGCGCTATGCCCCGTATGAAATGCTGATCAATCTGGCGGGCGGGTTGAGCCTGCTCGGTGTGCTGGTGGCGGTGCTGGGCTTTCAGGCGCTGAGCCGCGAAGACTGGACGGCCATTGCCGGGTGCACCTTGTGGCTCAAATTGTTCGCTTCGTTTGCCCTGAGCCGCCAGGCGCATGGCTTGGGGCCACGGACGAAGCTGCAGCAATATAGTCATGCCGAGAAATAATTTGACAATTTCCGCCCGATCCGTTCGGGCTGAGGTATCGAAGCCCGCATGTAAATTGTCTTGCCCTTCGATACCTCAGGGCGAACGGCGTCTCATTATTTTCGGGTTGGGCTATAGCTCCAATTCCACCTGAAATCGAATAACACGCACTACCGGTTTTTCAATGCCCGCAGCTTGATGAAAGCCATGGCTGCCATCACGGCATCGTTCAGTGCGCGATGCGGCGGCAACTGGGGCAGGGCCAGATCGGCCATCATCGAAGCAAAACGCAGGTCGATGTCAGCCAGGTCGTGCTGCTGGCTGGGCGGCAACTGGCGGAATTTGTATTCGTAGTACAGGCGTGAGACTTCGATCTTTGCCTGCGGCAAGCTGGTACCCAGCATCGGCTTGATGGCGCGGTTGACCATGGCCACGTCAAACTCGAGGAAATAGCCCACCAGCGGGCGGCTGCCGATGAAGTGCAGCAACTGGTGCATGGCCTCCTGCAAGGGCAGGCCGTCAGCCACGTCGGTTTCGCGCAGGTGGTGGATGCGGATGCTGGCACCGGGTACGTTGCGCTCGGGTTGCACCAGCAGTTCCAGCCGCTCGCTGGTGCAGATGCGCTGGCCGCGGATGCGCACGGCGGCTACCGACACGATGGCATCTTTGGCGGTATCCAGCCCGGTGGTTTCGCAGTCGATCGAGACCCATTCATCGGGCGGTGGCGCATCGAACAGAAACGCATAGGCGGGGTCGCGCAATTGCCTGCGCATCCAGCCGCGTTGCAGCGCATGCCACCAGTCGGGCGCCATGGGAAAAGGGTAAGCGCCGCGCATGGCCGGGGCGTTACTGGATCAGGTCCAGCCGGAAGCGGCGCCGCACCATGGCCTTGAAGCGGCGCACAATGCCCAGCGTGTCTTTGAGCAGGTCGCGCTCCAGGCTGCTGAGGGTTTGCACGTCTGCCGCAGCTTCTGCGAGCGGGCCGCTGCCCAGCGCGGCCAGTTCCAGCTTGAGGCGCTGGCCCATGAAGAAGTGCAGGCTGTGGATCAGGTTGTCGCCCCAGCGCCGCTCCAGCACGCCTTGCTGCACCAGTGCCTCGATGCGCTCGACCGTGCTGGTGGCCGAAATGCCCTGCGCCAGTGCCAGGCTGCGTATGCCCTGCACGATGGGGAAGATGGCCATTTTCTTGATCGGCAGGCGCTCGTGCTCGTCGCCTGGCGCAAACAGGCGGGTCAGCCAGTTCGCGCCCACGTCGCCAAAGGCCAGCGTGGCTGCGGCGAAACGTGCCAGCAGAAAGTCGTTGTGGGTGCCGTGCTGCCACAGGGTGCCGTGTACCTGTTCCAACAGATCCGGGTTGCCCGCCACGGCGTGTGCATCCTGAAAAACAGCCAGATCGATCAGGTCTTGGGCATTGCCACGTGCCAGCCACTGCCGGGCGCGGGCCTGCCATTCGCTCACGCTGCCGCGCCAGGCCGGGTTGCTGACCATCACGCCGCCGGGGCAGGGCGGGTAGCCAATCTGCACCAGCGCATCGGTAAAGCGCTGGCAGATCGCCTGCAGGTCCGCGGGTGGCGTGTACCCGTCGCACAGGATCAGGCCGTTGTCCTGGTCAGTCTTGAGCAACTGTTCGCCACGGCCTTCGCTGCCCATCACGATCAGGCAACTGTTCTGCACCAGGTCGGGCGGTGCGATCATGTCCCAGGCGCGTTCGAACAGCCGCGCATTGACCTGTTGCACCAGCCGCCCGATCAGGCCCACGTCGGTGCCATTGGTGTAGAGCTGCTGCACCATCCGGGTGGTTTGTGCCGCGGCTTGCTCCAGCGCCTGCACGCTTGGGGCGTTGCTGATGCGCGTGATGATCAGGTGCGAGTGGTTGGAGAGGTAGCTGAACACATCGAGCGATTCGATCACGCCCAGCACCTCATCGCCCTCGGCAATTACCACGCGGTGGATGCGGTGGCGCAGCATGGCCGTAAGTGCCTCGCCCATGCGGCGGTGCGGCTGCAGCGTGACCAGGCCGAAGGTGGCCAGTTGGCCTACTGGCAGTTCGGCCAGCGGCATTTCGGTCACGATGGCGGCAGGCAGGTCGGACGTGGAGAAGATACCCAGCCGGGGCGGATTGTTGGCATCGTCGCGTACCAGCACATGGCTGATGCGTTTTTCCTTGAACAGCCGCGCCACTTCGGCTACGGGGGTCAGCTCACCCACATATTCCGGCGCGTGCAGCATGGCCGCATCGACCCGTGCCAAGGTGAGCGATTGCATTTCCTGCTGCTGGCCTTGTTGTGCCATGGCCTGCAATTTTTCGCCGAGGCCCGAGAACAGCAGTGCGCTGAAGGTGGCGTTGCCCGCCATGAGTTGCTGCACCGTGGCGTGGTCAAGTGCGTAGGCCAGCACTTCTTCGCGGGCCACGAAACGGTGGCTGCTGCGCCCGGCCATGAGCGCGCGGCCATCGAAGCTGTCTTGCGGTGCGTAGATGTGCACGATGCTGCTGCCTTCCATCTGCGCCACCTGGCCCTTGATCAGGATGTACAGCGCAGCCGGTGCGGCGTCGGCATCGATGATGACTTCATCTGTGCGGTAGTACACGATGTCCACCCGCGCACGCACCAGCGCCTGCTCTTGCGGCTGCAGGCTGTGAAAAGGCGAGACCGAAAAATCAAAGGCGTTGGGCATGGGTGCATGTTGCCCGATCAGGGGTGGGAAATTACCAATTCCTCGGGAAACTCCTGACTTCTTTTTTGTATCTGCCCCCCGTTTCTGTAAGTTGGCCGCATGTTTTCGCCCCCACCATGCGCTTCCCAAATAACTTTTTTCAGGAGACAAATCATGCCCGATCCCATTGTGGAGAGGATACAAAGCAACCCCAAGTATGCGGAGTTGAAAACCAAGCGCACCCGTTTTGGCTGGATCCTGACCTTCGTGGTGCTGGTGCTGTACTACGGCTTCATTGCGCTGATTGCATTTGACAAGGAACTGCTGGCCAAGCCGCTGGGCAGCGGCATCACCACCATCGGCATCCCGATCGGCATTGCCGTGATCCTGGTGCCCATCATCCTCACCGGCATCTACGTGGCACGCGCCAACGGTGAGTTTGACCGCCTGAATGCAGAAATCATCAAGGAAGCCCAGCAATGAAAAAACCCTTCACCTTTGTGGGCATCGGCCTGTTTGCCACCAGCATCGCCGTGGCGCAAGCGGTGGCCGCTGCACCGGCTGAAAAACCGACCAACTGGACGGCCATTGCCATGTTCGGCATGTTCATCGTGGGCACGCTGTGGATCACCAAATGGGCATCGAAAAAAACGCAATCGGCCGCAGCGTTTTACACCGGCGGCGGCATTGGCGGCTTTACCAATGGTCTGGCCATTGCGGGCGACTACATGTCGGCCGCGTCGTTCCTGGGCATTACGGCGTCGATCATGGCCACGGGCTACGACGGTCTGATCTACTCCATCGGCTTTTTCGTCGGCTGGCCTATCCTCACCTTCCTCATGGCAGAGAAGCTGCGCAACCTGGGCAAGTTCACTTTTGCCGACGTGGCCTCGTACCGCTTCCAGCAAAAACCGATCCGCACCTTTGCGGCGGCGGGCACCCTGGTAACGGTGGCGTTCTACCTGATTGCCCAGATGGTGGGTGCCGGCCAGCTCATCAAGCTGCTGTTCGGCATGAGCTACACCACCTCGGTGATCGTGGTGGGCGCACTGATGATGACGTATGTGCTGTTTGGCGGCATGACGGCCACCACCTGGGTGCAGGTGATCAAGGCCGTGATGCTGCTGGGCGGCGGCACCATCATGTCGCTGTATGTGCTGTGGAAGTTCGGCTTCAACCTGGAGGCCATGTTTGCCAAAGCGGTGGAGGTAAAAACCGCCAGCGCCGTGGCCGCAGGCAAAACGCCGGCAGAAGCCACCAAGGGCGCGCTGTCGATCATGGGGCCGGGTTCGTTCATCAAGGATCCGATCTCGGCCATCAGCTTCGGCATGGCGCTGATGCTGGGCACTTGCGGGCTGCCGCACATCCTGATGCGCTTCTTTACCGTGCCCAATGCCAAAGAGGCGCGCAAGAGCGTGTTCTGGGCCAGCACCTGGATCGGCTACTTCTACATCCTGACTTTCATCATCGGTTTTGGCGCGGTGGTGCTGGTCAGCGGTGACCCGAAATACCTCGATGGCAAAGGCGGCCTGCTCGGCGGCGGCAACATGACGGCGGTGCACATGGCCGATGCGATTGGCGGCAACGTGTTCATGGGCTTCATCTCGGCGGTGGCGTTTGCCACCATCCTGGCCGTGGTGGCCGGTCTTACGCTGTCGGGCGCATCGGCCGTGTCACACGACCTGTACGCCACGCTGGTGAAAAAAGGCCATGCCGACCCGAAAGATGAGCTGCGGGTGTCGCGCATCACGACCATTGCGCTGGGCATCATCGCCGTGCTGCTGGGCATTGTGTTCGAGAAGCAGAACGTGGCCTTCATGGTGTCGCTGGCGTTTGCCGTGGCCGCTTCGGCCAA
>JAUNUE010000054.1 GCA_030538335.1 Allobrachymonas sp.
GGCAACTGGGACATGGTGGGCAACAACACGCCCGTGTTCTTCATCCGCGACCCGCGCCAGTTCCCCGACCTGAACAAAGCGGTGAAACGCGACCCGCGCACCAACATGCGCTCGGCCACCAACAACTGGGACTGGTGGACGCTGATCCCCGAGGCGCTGCACCAGGTCACCGTGGTGATGAGCGATCGTGGCATTCCCGCCAGCTACCGCCACATGCACGGCTTCAGCTCGCACACCTACAGCTTCTGGAACAAAGACGGCGAGCGCTTCTGGGTGAAGATGCACTGGCGCACGCAGCAGGGCATCAAGAATCTGACCGACGCCGAAGCCGCCGAGCTGGTGGGGCGCGACCGCGAAAGCCACCAGAAGGATTTGTACGAAGCCATTGAGCGCGGCGATTTCCCCAAGTGGAAGCTGTTCATCCAGGTCATGCCCGAGACTGACGCGGAGAAGTACCGCCTGCACCCGTTTGACTTGACCAAGGTCTGGTACAAGGGTGACTACCCGCTGATCGAAGTCGGCGAGTTTGAGCTGAACAAGAACCCCGAAAACTTCTTCGCTGACGTGGAACAGGTCGCTTTCGCGCCCAGCAACCTGGTGCCCGGCATTGGTGTGTCGCCTGACCGCATGCTGCAATCGCGCCTGTTCAACTACGCCGATGCGCAGCGCTACCGCCTGGGCACCAACTACCAGCAGATACCGGTCAACCGCGCGCGCTGCCCCGTCAACAGCAACCACCGCGACGGCATCGGCCGCGTGGACGGCAACTACGGCAGCCTGCCGCATTACGAACCCAACAGCTTCGGCCAGTGGCAAGGCCAGCCCGAGTTTGCCGAGCCGCCGCTCAAGATCACCGGCAACGCCAAGCACTGGAGCTTCCACGAAGACGACAGCAACTACTTCGAGCAGCCCGGCAAGTTGCTCCGCCTGATGAAGCCTGAGCAGCAGGAAGCCCTGTTCGGCAACACCGCCCGTGCCATGGGCGACGCGCCCGAGTTCGTCAAGTTCCGCCATATCCGCAACTGCAATGCCGCTGACCCCGCGTATGGCGCGGGCGTGGCCAAAGCGCTGGGTCTTGATTTGCAAAAGGCACTGGCTTCGCAAAAAGACGACCCCATGTATGGCAACCCGCTGGTGGCGCTGCCGGTTTGATGGTGAATGGTCATTCTGCGCAGACGGTCTTCCATTGGCCTACCACACGGCTCTGGATGGACGCCTGCGCGGAAATGCGCAAAAGATTGGGTTCTGGAAAAAGCATTCACCACTTTGTGGCGGCAACTGAAAAAAGCTGCCTCTGGCTTGTGCGTTCTTCAGAGCCAGAGCAGGTGTGCTTTTGTCCGTTCACAGCGATAAAAGGCTTGCGGATGCGAAGGGGCAAACAACTTATTGCGCCATCGCCAGCAGCTTGGGGCTTCGCCCCGGTAAGCACTTGACGGGCTATGCGCCCAGCGCTTCCCACCGCTCCAGCGCTTGCATAAGGGCTTCTTCAATTTCGGCGTCGCGCTTGTGCAATTCGGCGGCGCGTTGCGCATCGCGGGTGTAGAGCGTGCCATCGGCCAGTTCGGCTTGCAGGGCGGCCTGTTCTTTTTCCAGCGTGTCGATCAATGCAGGCAGGGCGTCGAGTTCGCGCTGCTCTTTGTAGCTGAGTTTGCGCTTGGGCTGCGCGGCTGAATCAGCGGCATGCACCGCAGATGCTTGCTGATCGCTGCTTGCAGCTTTGGTCTTGTCTTTCTTCGGCGCGGCTGCGGCCTGCATACCCTTTTGCAGATCACGCATGCGCTGGCTTTGCAGCAACCAGTCTTGTACGCCGCCTTCGTATTCGCGCCACAGGCCGGGTTGTTCGGGCGTGCCTTCCCACACGATGGTGCTGGTGACCACGTTGTCGAGAAAGGCGCGGTCGTGGCTGACGAGAAACACGGTGCCGTCGTAGCGTTGCAGCAGGTCTTCTAGCAGTTCGAGCGTGTCGATGTCGAGGTCGTTGGTGGGTTCATCCAGCACCAGCACATTGGCTGGGCGCGCAAACAGGCGCGCCAGCAGCAGGCGGTTGCGTTCGCCACCGCTCAAAGAGCGCACCGGCGAATTGGCGCGTGCCGGGCTGAACAGAAAATCACCCAGATAGCTTTTGACGTGCTGGCGCTGCTTGCCGATTTCAATCCACTCGCTGCCGGGGCTGATGAAATCTTCGAGCGTGGCATCCAGATCCAGCGCAGCGCGCATCTGGTCGAAATAGGCAATTTGCAGATTGGCACCCAGGCGCACGCGGCCGCTGTCGGGGGGCAATTCGCCGAGCATCAGCTTGAGCAGCGTGGTTTTGCCCGCGCCGTTGGGGCCGATCAGGCCGATTTTGTCGCCGCGCAGGAGGGTGGCCGAAAAACCATCCACCACCACACGCTCGCCAAAAGCCTTGCGCACATCCTCCAGTTCGGCCACGATCTTTCCGCTGGCGGCGCCGCTGTCTACGTCCATACGCACACGGCCCACAGCGTCGCGCCGCTGCGCGCGTTGCTGGCGCAGATCCTTGAGCCGCTCGATGCGAGCCACCGCGCGGGTGCGGCGTGCTTCCACGCCTTTGCGGATCCAGACTTCTTCTTGCGCCAGCAGCTTGTCGGCACGCGCGTTGAGCACGGCCTCTTGCGCCAATTGTTCTTCTTTCAGGGCCTGGTACTGGCTGAAGTTGCCGGGGTAGCTGCGCAACTGGCCGCGGTCAAGCTCCACAATGCGGGTGCTGACGGCATCGAGAAACGCCCGGTCGTGCGTGATGACCACTACGGCACCCGCAAAACCCAGCAGCAAATCCTGCAGCCAGAGGATGGCGTCCAGATCAAGGTGGTTGGTCGGCTCATCGAGCAGCAACACATCGGGCTGCGCCACCAGCGCCTGTGCCAAAGCCACGCGCTTGCGTGTGCCGCCCGACAGCGTGGCCACGCGTGCGGTGCCATCCAGCCCCAGCTTGTGCAGCGTCCATTCCACGCGCTGTTGCCATTGCCAGCCATCGCGGGCTTCAATTTCGGTTTGCAGGGCGTCAAGGTCGCCTTTGCCGGTTTCGTACTGCGCAATCAAATCCAGCACCGGCGCCAGACCTGCCTGCACTGCTTCAAACACGGTGGCGTCGTCATCCAGATCCGGCTCTTGCGGCACATAGGCCACAGCCAACCCCTGTTGCTGTTGCAGCGTGCCGTCATCCGGCTGATCCAGCCCGGCGAGAATGCGCAGCAACGACGATTTACCGGTGCCGTTGCGCCCGATCAAGCCTACCCGTTCGCCCGCCTGCAGCGAAAAATCCGTGCCATCGAGCATGGGGTAATGACCATATGCAAGGTGGGCGTTGGTGAGGGTAAGGCAGGTCATGCGAAGGGCAGCAGATGGTTCGGATCAGGTACAGTGGGGGAGTAAAGGCAGGGGCACAATGCGCCCCGTATTACTGCCGACGAGAGGGTGCGGGTGTTCGGGGCGGATTTGCGCCCCTCGGCTTCAAGCCGAAATTGAATGCGTTTGACAGATTATTCCATGGCTTGGACAATGCGCACGCAACTGGTCACTTTTTCTGCCAATACCCGCGGGCGTGATTTTGCCGTGGGTGATGTGCACGGGCACTTTTCCATCCTGTGGCGTGATTTGCAAGCGCTTGGTTTTGATACGGCCTGTGACCGGCTTTTTGCTGTGGGTGACCTGGTGGATCGCGGCCCCGAGTCGGCACAGGTGCCCGACTGGCTGGACAAGCCGTGGTTCCATGCGGTGCGTGGCAACCACGAGGCCATGACCCTCGCTGCGTTGTCAGGTGATGAGCAGGCCATGCGCTTTCACCAGGCCAATGGCGGGGAATGGTTGCAGGCGCTGGAAGAACCCCAGCGCAGCCGCATCGGTGCGACGCTGCAAGCCTTGCCGCTGGCGATGGAGGTACATACGGCGCACGGTGCCGTCGGGCTGGTGCATGCAGACTTGCCTACGGACGATTGGCAGGATTTGCGCAGCAGCACCTTGTCAGCGCGTGATGCCAGTTATTGCCTGTGGTCGGTAGACCGCATGGCGCAGCAATATGCGGGCGAGGTGCGCAATATCCGCGCCGTGGTGCATGGTCACATCACGCTGCCGCGCATGCAGGTGCTGGGCAACGTGCATTTCATTGACACCCACCACAGCCAGTTGCCGCCGGGGCAGCAAGGGCATTTCACGTTTCTGGAACTGGCAACGCTCAAGGCGCATTGCGGGCAGGGGCCGGCGTGGGTGAAAGTGCCCGCACGCTACCGTTGAAAAGGGATGAAAAATTGGCGCGGCTGGCGGGGATCGAACCCACGACCCTCGGCTTCGGAGGCCGATACTCTATCCACTGAGCTACAGCCGCGCTGAAAAATGGGTTGGCGTGGCGCACTTTTCAAGAAAATACGGTGGGCAACCGAGTTGGTTGCCGTGCCTGTGCGCCCTACAAGCCAAGCCCGTGATTGTAGGGCTTTTGCGCGGTGCGGCAATGACAGGCGGCGCGTTGCTGGTTGAAAAGCCTCAGGCGCTGGCGTCTTCTTCGGCTGTCGGTTCAGGAGGAGCCAGCGGTATCAGCCGCACTTTGGTGATTTTCAGGCCGCTCACTTCTTCAGCCACCAGCGCGTAGGGGCCAAGCTCAATGCGCGTGCCCACTTCGGGCACGGTGCCCAGGTGCGACAGCAGCACACCGGCGATGGTCGCAACATCTTCGTTCTCGATGACGACGTCGTGGTCTTCTTCCAGTTCCGACAAGGTAACTTCGCCATCCAGCAGCCACGAGCCATCCGGCTGCAGCACCACCCAGGGCGATTCGTCGGTGTCCTCTTCTTCGATCACGTTCGAGATCACGTCTTCCATGGTGACGAAACCCAACGTGCCGCCAAACTCGTCGACCACCAGCGCCGCATGCACGCGGCCGCGTTTGAACAGCTCCACCAGTTCTTCGGCGGTGGAGGTGGCCGCCACGCTGGGCAGTGGGCGCACCAGGCGCTCCAGCGCAATCGGGCCGCCCTTGGCCCAGGCGCGGATGAAATCCTTGACGTGCAGCACACCGATCACGTCGTCAAGCGTTTCGCGGTACACGGGGTAGCGCGCCTGCGTGTGCTTGCTGATGGTGTCGGCCACGGCCTCGGGGGAGGCCGCCACGTCAATGCTGAACATGCGCTTGCGCGAGGTCATCAGCTCTTCGGCTGTGCGGTCTTCCATCTCGAAGATGTTGGTGATGAGGCGCTGCTGCACCGAATCCATTTGCCCGCTTTGCGCAGCTTCTTCGGTGACGATGGCCAGTTCCTTGCTGGTGTAGAGCGAGGCCTGCTTGCCGGGATCGCGGATGCCCAGCAGGTGCATGAGGCCAAAGGCCGTCTTGTTCAGCAGCACCACCATGGGGCGGAACAGCAGGTCAAAAAGGCGCATCGGCAGGTTGATGAGTACGCTCGTCTTCTCAGGGGTTTGCAGCGCGAGTGCCTTGGGGATCATCTCGCCAAACACCACGTGCAGGTAGGTGATGGCGCTCAATGCGATGACAAAGCCGACGCTGTGTACCAGGTCTTCGGGCAGGCCCATTTTTTCCAGCGGGGCATAAATCCATGAGGCGACCGCCGGTTCACCGTACATGCCCAGACCAATACTGGCGAGCGTAATGCCCAGTTGCGCCACGGCGATGTAGCCGTCTTTGCCCGCGGGCTTGTCAAACACCTTGAGCAGCCATTGCGCAGCACGGCTGCCGCTGTCTGCCAGGGTTTGCAGCCGGTTGCGGCGCGATGCCACCAGCGCAAATTCGGCGGCAACAAACAGGCCGTTGACCAGCACCAGAAAAACAATCACGGCGATGGGCAGCAGGACGTCAGCCATTTTCGCCTCCGGTTTCTGCGCTTTCGGGCAGGGTGAAGCTCACACGCTGCACGGCGCGGCGCTGCATCACATCCACCCGCATGACCACGCCCGAAGGCTCGAGCGTGAACTCGTCACCCACGGCGGGCAGGCGCCCCAGTTCGTGCCAGGCCAGGCCGCTCATGGTGTCGGCATGGTCTTCGTCAATATCGAGGTCAAAACGGTCGTTGAGCGTTTCAACCAGAACGTCGCCGCGCACGCTGATGCGCTGGCCCTGTTCCAGAATGGGCTCTTCTTCCTGGTCGAACTCATCCTGCATTTCGCCAAACACTTCTTCGAGGGCATCTTCGAGCGTGACCATGCCCGCTACCGAACCGTACTCGTTGACGACGATGGCGGCGTGGCGGCCCGCGTCGCGCAGCGCCTTCCACAAATCGGGCACGGGCATCACGTCGGCTACCACCAGCGGAGACTGCATTACATCGGCCACCGTGCGTTTGCCGCTTTTGGCCGCGGCAAACAGCGCGCGCAACTGCACCACGCCCACAATGTCGTCGGGGTTGTCGCCCTGCACGGGGAAGCGAGAATGCGCCGATTCGGCCAGCCGCCCGAGTGCTTCGCGCACCGTTTCGGTGGCGCGCGCCGTGACCATCCGGGTGCGCGGCGTCATGATCTCGCGCACCATGCGGTCGTCTACGTTCAAGGCGCCCGCGAGCATGTCGCGTTCGCTGGCGTTGATCAGGCCGCCCGCGGCACTTTCATGGTATAGCGCTTCCAGCTCTTCAGGCGAATGCACGTGCGCATGGCTTTGCTCAGAGTGAATGCCAAGCCACTTCATGATCAAAAAGCCACTGCCATTGAAAATGGCTATGAGCGGGCGGAACAGCAGCAGGCTGATCTGCATGGGGCGCAGTGTGGCCAGTGCCAGCTTTTCGGGGTAGCGCAGCGCCACGGTTTTGGGCAGCAACTCGCCCAGCACCACCTGAAAAATCGTGATCAGAACCAGCACGATGATCACGGCCGCGACATTGCCGCCAATGGCGCCGAGCCAGGGCGCGAGCAAAGGTGTGAGGCGCGACTGGCCAAAAGCACCCGCAATCAGGCTGGTCACGGTAATGCCTACCTGGCAACCTGCCACGTAGTCGTCAAGCTTTTTGTGATCGCGCATGATGGCGAGCAATTCGCCCGCCTTGCGGTCACCCGCTTCAGCGGCCTCTTGCACGCGCGAACGGCGGGCGCCGACCGTGGCAAATTCAGCGGCAACGTAAAGCGCGTTGAGTGCGACCATCAGGAAGATGATCAGCAGCGGCACAGATAAGGCAGCTAACATGGATGCGCGCAATTGTATCCAATCACGGATACGAACCTGAGCGGGCGCAACAGGGGCTATCCCGCAGGGGCGAATGGGTGCAAGGGAGAATCATTACCATGCATCATAGCGGCAAGCCGTTACAACTGCCGACCGGGCAACAGCTATTTTGGCAAGCGTCGCAATAATGCACAAAGATGTAAAAGTCAGGCCTGATCCACCCCCGCCTGGCTGAAACTCGCCATCTCGTTGAGGATGGTGCAGGCCGATTGCAACAGCGGCCAGGCTGTGGCCGCGCCCGAGCCTTCGCCCAGACGCAAGCCCAAGTCCAGCAGCGGCTGCGCGCCCAGTGTTTGCAGCATCAGCGCATGGCCGCGCTCGCCCGATTTGTGGGCAAAAACGCAGCGCTGCAGCACCAGCGGGTGGATGCGGGCAGCCACCAGCAGAGCCGAGCACACAATAAAGCCATCGACCAGGATCACGCGGTTTTCTGCTGCGGCCTGCAAAAAGGCGCCTGTCATGGTGGCAATCTCAAACCCGCCAAAGGTCGCCAGCACATCCAGTGGCTCGGTGGCCTGCGGATGCTTTGCCAGCGCCTCGGCCAGCACTGCGGTTTTGCGCACAATGCCCGCATCGTCCAGCCCGGTGCCTGCGCCCGTGCAATCGGCAATGGCGTGCCCGCCCAAGCGGCTCAAGATCAGCGCGGCTGGTGAAGTGTTGCCAATGCCCATCTCGCCCAGCATGAGTGCATTGCCGGGCAGGCTTTTGACCAATTGTGCACCGTTATTGAGCGCTTGCTGGCATTGTGCTGTCGTCATGGCGGGCGCTTGCGTGCAGTCTTGTGTGCCGGGTGCCACCTTGCAGATGCGCAAGGCCGGGCGCGGGGCAAAGTCATGCGCTACGCCGCAATCGGCCACCGTGAGCGCAATGCCGTTTTGCCGGGCCAGCACGCTCACGGCGGCACCACCCGCCAGAAAGTTCTCCACCATCTGCCAGGTCACATCCTGCGGAAACAACGACACACCACGCTTGACCAGACCGTGGTCGCCCGCGCACACCAGCATCTGTGGCTGTTGCAAGACTGGCTTGGTCGTCTGCAGGATCAGGCCGATCTGCAAGGCCAGTTGTTCCAGTCGCCCAAGCGAGCCGAGGGGTTTGGTCTTGTTGTCGAGCAGGGCTTGCAGCTCGGTGCGCAGGGTGGGGTTGTCGAGGTTGGTTAATTCAGTGGTGGTCATAGAGAATAGGGGTGGGAAACCAGCGGCTGCCAGTTGACAAAATACAGTCAAAGTTGTACAATTTTTTGTACAAAAGGAGTGGAGATGGATGCGATTACTTATTCAGCAGCACGTGCCAACCTGGCCAGCACGATGGACAAGGTGTGTGATGATCACGCGCCCTTGATTATTACGCGCAACGGAGAGCAATCGGTGGTGATGTTGTCGCTGGAAGATTTCAAGGCATTGGAAGAAACCGCCTATCTTTTGCGCAATCCCGCCAACGCCAAACGCCTGCTGGCCGCCACCGAGCAGCTGGATCAGGGCAAAGGCACTGTCCGGCAGTTGTGTGAATGAAGCTGGTTTTTGCCGATGCCGCCTGGGAAGATTATCTGTACTGGCAGCAGCACGACCGCAAGATGCTGGAGCGCATCAACAAACTCATCAGGGAAGTGCAGCGGGAGCCATTCTCCGGCATTGGCAAGCCCGAGCCTTTGAAACATGCCTTGGCGGGCTATTGGTCGCGCCGCATCAACGACGAACACCGCATGGTGTACAAGGTGGAAGAAGGGGCTTTGTTGTTGGCGCAATTGCGGTTTCATTATTGAAACAACTTGACTGCTTCAGCATATGAATGGACTCAAAGAGCAGTTGGAACGGTCGGTAGGAGACCGCTTCATAGAATGGCTTAATGCAGAAAGACGCTCCTTTTATTCGTTTTCGCATCGTGCAGACCCGGGTCCCGATCTTGTATATGCATGGGAAGGCAGAAAACTGAATCTTGAAGTTACAGGCGCTTATTACGATTCAGATCATGCCAAGTTTCTTTGGGAGAGTGCCCGTGGGATAGAGGATGCGCCAACAGATTGGATCGGTACAGAACCTGATGCTTCTCTTGCCGCATCTGTCATTACTTGCATTGAAGAAAAATCAAAAAAGCGCTATGGCAAGCGTACTTTGCTTCTTATCAATACCCCTCCAGGAGTGACTTCTGCTGAAGAGTTAGAAGCGCAACTTCAGGCTCGAAACATTCGGGACAATTTTTTTGAGGGTATCTATGTGGTTGGTCGCTTTCCTATCACGATGCACAGTTCAGGCGGTTATCGTGTTCTTTCCTTGAAAGCGTTTCCTTGTGAGTAGCAAGCTGACTCAATACAAAGCTTAAGCAGCTAGTTCAGACCTTTTTCAGCGCCTGCAACAACAAGCCATGCACCCCACCAAAGCCACCATTGCTCATGCACAGCAGATGGTCGCCGGGTTGGGTGGCGGCCAGCACCTGTTGAACAAGGGTAGGAATATCGGGCGCAACCTGCGCGCGCGATCCCATTTCGGCCAGCGCGGCAGCGGCGTCCCAGTCCAGCCCGCCACTGTGGCAAAAGGCCAGATCGGCATTTTCAAGTGACCAAGGCAGTTGCGCCTTCATGGCGCCGAGCTTCATGGTGTTGCTGCGTGGCTCGAAGATGGCGAGGATGCGGTCGCTTTT
>JAUNUE010000055.1 GCA_030538335.1 Allobrachymonas sp.
TCAGTGCTTGATGGTTCCTGTGCGCTTGCTGCGGGTGCGCGTGGTTTTTTCGGCCACGCCTGCCACCAGTGGGGCGTCGTCGGTCGCTGCGGTTTCGGGCAGGGGTTGCGGTTCGCTTTCAAGTGCGATGGACAGCACCTGGTCTATCCAGCGCACCGGCGTGATCTCCAGTCCTTCCTTGACGTTGGCGGGAATTTCCTGCAGGTCCTTGACGTTTTCCTGCGGGATGATGACCTGGCGGATGCCACCACGCAACGCCGCGAGCAGCTTTTCTTTCAGGCCCCCGATGATGGTGACTTCGCCGCGCAGGGTGATTTCACCCGTCATGGCCACGTCGGCACGCACCGGAATGCCCGTGAAGGCAGACACAAGCGCCGTGGTCATGGCCGCGCCTGCGCTGGGGCCGTCTTTGGGCGTGGCGCCATCAGGCACGTGGATATGGATGTCGCGCTTTTCGAACACCTCATCCGCAATGCCCAGGCGCGCCGCACGGCTGCGCACCACGGTGCGGGCGGCCTCGACCGATTCTTTCATGACCTCACCGAGCGAGCCGGTGCGGATGATCTGGCCTTTGCCCGGCAAGATGGCAGATTCGATGGTGAGCAGGTCGCCACCCACTTCCGTCCAGGCCAAGCCCGTCACTTCTCCCACGCGATTGGCCTCTTCGGCGCGCCCGTAGGTATGGCGACGCACGCCGAGGAAATCAGACAGGTTGTCTGCGTTGACAATCTGCTTGCCATCCGCCTGCTTGAGCAGCACGGCCTTGACCGCCTTGCGGGCGATTTTGGACAGCTCGCGCTCCAGCGCACGCACGCCGGCCTCGCGGGTGTAGTAGCGCACGATGCCGCGGATGGCGTCTTCGGTCACCTCCAGCTCGCCCTCCTTTACACCGTTGTTGCGCAACTGTTTGGGCAGCAGATATTGCTGGGCAATATGCACTTTTTCGTCTTCGGTGTAGCCCGAGAGGCGAATCACTTCCATGCGATCCAGCAAGGCGGGGGGAATATTCAGGGAGTTGGAAGTCGCCACAAACATGACTTCGCTCAGGTCAAAGTCCAGCTCCACATAGTGATCTGAGAACGCGTGGTTCTGCTCCGGGTCAAGCACTTCGAGCAAGGCACTTGACGGATCGCCGCGAAAATCAGAGCCGAGCTTGTCGATTTCGTCGAGCAAAAACAACGGGTTGCGTGCGCCAGCCTTGGTCAGGTTTTGCAGCACCTTGCCTGGCAAGGAGCCGATGTAGGTGCGGCGGTGGCCACGAATTTCGGCCTCGTCGCGCACGCCGCCCAGGGCCATGCGCACGTATTTGCGGCCGGTAGCCTTGGCGATGGATTGGCCGAGCGAGGTCTTGCCCACACCCGGCGGGCCGACCAGGCACAGGATGGGGGCCTTGACGCGATCGACGCGCTGCTGCACCGCCAAGTATTCCATGATGCGGTCTTTCACGCGCTCCAGGCCGTAGTGGTCGGCATTGAGCACCTCTTCGGCATAGGCGAGGTTGCGCTTGACCCTGGTGCGCTTGCTCCACGGCAAGCTCACCAGCACTTCGAGGTAGTTGCGCACCACGCCTGCTTCTGCCGACATGGGCGACATGAGTTTGAGTTTTTTCAGCTCGGCTTCGGCCTTGGCCAGCGCCTCTTTGGGCATTTTGGCCAGGCGGATTTTCTTTTCCAGCTCTTCAATGTCTACGCCGTCTTCGCCTTCGCCCAGTTCCTTCTGGATGGCCTTGACCTGCTCGTTGAGATAAAAGTCGCGCTGGCTTTTTTCCATCTGCCGTTTGACGCGGCCACGGATGCGCTTGTCCATATTGAGGATTTCCACCTCGTGCTCCAGGCGGCCAAACAGCAGCTCGATGCGCTTTTGCAGATCAGGCGCATCAAGCACTTCCTGCTTGTGCACCAGGTCAAGCGGCAAGTGCGCAGCGATGGTGTCGGCCAGGCGACCCGTGTCTTCCATGCTGGTGATGGAGGCCAGAATTTCGGCAGGAATCTTCTTGTTGAGTTTGATGAATTGTTCAAACGACTGCATCAGCGCACGGCGCAAGGCTTCGACTTCGTTGCGTTCGTCTTCAGACAGATCAACCGCTATTTCTGCCTTGGGCATGGGCACCACTTTGGCGGCGAAATATTTCTCCTGCTCTTCGATGTCGATCACACGCGCGCGCTGGCGCCCTTCGACCAGCACCTTTACGGTGTTGTCGGGAAGTTTGAGCAATTGCAGGATGGTGGCCACGCAACCTGTGCCAAACATGTCGGTGGTGGCAGGGTCGTCTTGCGAGGCATTTTTTTGCGCCACCAGCATGATGACGCGGTTGCCTTCCATCGCGGCTTCGAGCGCCTGGATGCTTTTGGTGCGGCCCACAAACAGCGGAATCACCATGTGCGGGAACACCACCACATCGCGCAAAGGCAACATGGGCAGTTCCAGCTCCTCGGCTGGCAGTTCAATAAAATCAGGCATGCTTGTATCCCGGTAAAAACTTCAGTTCTAATCCTGGATATTATGAGGTTTGCCTGTGGCATTTCAAGCATCTGCAAGGTGCAAGCCAACGCAAATGCGCAGAATGGCACGCCCTCTTGGCACGCAAACCCGGTTTGTTACCAAGGAATAACAAATAAAGCGGGGTTGCCGGATGACGCGGCGCTAATCCAGCCTGCCTGCGTTGTTTTTGGGGTTTGCGCCGCGCAGCGATGATTTCAGGCCTGCTTGCCCTGGCTGTGGTACACCAGCATCGGCGGGGTGGCGTCGGTGATGGTGGATTCGTCAAGCACCACTTTTTCGACGTTGCGCATGGTGGGCAGGTCGAACATGGTGTCGAGCAACGCCTGCTCCATGATCGAGCGCAGGCCGCGGGCGCCGGTTTTGCGCTCCAGCGCCTTGCGCGCCACGGCACGCAACGCCTTGGGTTTGACTTCGAGCTGCACGCCTTCCATCTCAAGCAGTTTCTGGTACTGCTTGACCAGCGCATTCTTCGGCTGCGTGAGGATTTGCACCAGCGCAGCCTCATCCAGCTCGGCCAGTGTGGTGATCACGGGCATGCGGCCAATCAGTTCGGGGATGAGGCCGAACTTGATCAAATCCTGCGGCTCGATCTGCTCGAAGATGCGGCTGATGGATTTTTCTTCCTTGCTGTGCACCTCGGCGCCAAAGCCGATGCCCGAGCCACTGGTGCGGCGCTCGATGACTTTTTCCAGCCCGTCAAACGCACCGCCGCAAATGAACAGCATATTGGCGGTGTCGACCTGTAGAAAGTCCTGGTTGGGATGCTTGCGCCCACCTTGTGGCGGGATGCTGGCCATGGTGCCTTCGATCAGCTTGAGCAAAGCCTGTTGCACACCCTCGCCCGACACGTCACGGGTGATGGAAGGGTTCTCTGACTTGCGGGCGATCTTGTCGATTTCATCGATGTAGACAATGCCGCGTTGGGCCTTGTCCACGTCGTAATCGCAGGTTTGCAGCAGCTTGCTGATGATGTTCTCGACGTCTTCGCCCACATAGCCTGCTTCGGTGAGTGTGGTGGCGTCGGCCATGACGAAGGGCACATCGAGCATGCGCGCCAGCGTTTGTGCCAGCAGCGTTTTGCCCGAGCCGGTGGGGCCGATCAGCAGGATGTTGCTCTTGGCCAGTTCGACCTGCTTGCTGGCCTCGTCTGCGCCGTTGGTGTCTTCGCTCTTGGCGAGGGTGTCTTTGTGCAGCAGGCGCTTGTAGTGGTTGTAAACCGCCACAGCCAGGGTGCGCTTGGCCAATTCCTGGCCGATCACGTAATGGTCGAGGTTTTCCTTGATCTGCGCCGGGGTGGGCAGGGTATGGCCCGTACCGTCACCTGCTGCGCTTTTCTGCTTGTGTTCTTCCTGCAGGATCTGGGTGCATTGCGAAATGCACTCGTCGCAGATAAAGACCGTTTGCCCGCCATAGCTGCCCGAGACCAGCTTGTCCACCTCGTTTTGCGATTTGCCGCAAAACGAACAATGGTGGATGGTCTTATCTCCGGAATCTTTTCTCGAACTCATAGGTGGGTGACTCAGCAATGAAGGTGCCTTGTAGCACCTTAGCATAAAGGCAAACAGGCTTTATCGGTCAGATAAAGCCGCAAAATGCCACATCAGCGGCTAAAGCGCAACAAATCTGCTCAGGCAGCGTCCTGGCGCTTGTTGATGACCTGATCAACGATGCCGTAATCCTTGGCTTCGTCGGCCGTCATGAAGTAGTCGCGCTCGGTGTCGCGCTGTACTTTTTCCAGCGGCTGCCCGGTGCGCTCGGCCAGAATGCGGTTCATCTGCTCCTTGGTGCGCAAGATATCACGGGCGTGGATTTCAATGTCCGTCGCCTGCCCGCGCGCACCACCCAGCACCTGGTGGATCATGATCTTGGAGTTGGGCAGCGAGAAACGCTTGCCCTTGGCCCCTGCCGCCAGCAAGAAGGCGCCCATGCTGGCCGCAAAGCCCAAGCACATGGTCGAGACATCGGGCTTGATGAACTGCATGGTGTCGTAAATCGACATGCCCGCGCTTACGCTGCCGCCGGGCGAGTTGATGTAGAACGAAATATCCTTGTCGGGATTTTCGCTTTCCAGAAACAGCAACTGCGCCACGACGAGGTTGGCGCTCTGGTCGTTGACTTCGCCCACCAGGAACACCACGCGCTCTTTAAGCAGACGGGAATAGATGTCAAACGAACGCTCGCCCCGGCCCGATTGCTCGATCACGATGGGCACATAGCCCAAGCCTTGGGGGGTGTCTGCGTTGCCGTGGTAAATGCTGCTCATGAATGTTGCTCCGTAAACCTGTTGTGTACTGCCTGCATTATGCGGGCACTGCGCTGTTTTTCAAGAAACAACGGGCAGGCCCCTTTGAGAACCTGCCCGTGCCAAAGATGAAGCCAAAGATCAGCGCTGCATCAGCTCATCAAACGCAATGGCTTTTTCGGTGACCTTGGCCTTGCCGAGGATGAAGTCGGTCACATTGTTTTCGGTGACGATGCCTTCCACTTCGGCCATGCGCTTGCGGTCAGACTGGTACCAGCGCACCACTTCTTCGGGCTTTTCGTAGCTCGAAGCCAGGTCCCTGACGTGCTCGTCCACCTGCTCCTTGGTGGCTTGCAGGCCATTTTGCTGCACCAGCGTGGAAATGATCAAAGCCAGGCGCACGCGGCGCTCGGCCAGATCCTTGAACATGTCGCGCTCCAGTTCCATGGTGTTGGCTTCTTTCACGCCGCGCTTTTGCAGGTCGGCACGGGTATTTTGCATCAGGCTCTCGATTTCGGCATCGACGCTGACTTGGGGCAAGTCGAGTTCCGACTTGGCGATCAGCACATCCATTGCCGCATTTTTGTTGCGCCCTTGCAGACGGTGCTTGACTTCGCGTTCGAGGTTTTTGCGGATGTCGCCACGCAGCGATTCCACGGTGCCGTCCTTCACGCCCAACTGCTTGGCCAGTTCGCCATCCACCTCGGGCAATTGGGCGGCTTCAATCTTGTTGACCGTGACCAGGAAGTCAGCCGTCTTGCCCGCCACTTCCTTGCCGTGGTAATCGTCGGGGAAAGCCAGCGGGAAGGTCTTGCTTTCGCCCGTTTTCATGCCGCGCACGGCATCTTCAAACGCTTCGAGCATCTGGCCTTCGCCCACGAGGTATTGAAAACCTTCGGCCTTGCCGCCTTCAAACGGCTCCCCGTCGATCTTGCCTTCAAAATCAACGGTGACGCGGTCGCCATCTGCCGCAGGCTCGTCGGCCGGGCGCTGATTGAAAGTGCGGCGCTGCTTGCGCAGGATGTCGAGCGTGCGCTCAATGGCCGATTCATCGACTTCGGCGGTGAGTTTTTCTATCTCGGTATCGTCCAATTCGCCGATGGTGACTTCCGGGAACACCTCGAACAACGCTTCGAACTGCCATTCATTGGGCGCAGTCACGGGCAACTGGTTGATGATGGGCTGGCCCGCAATGTTCAGGCCCGACTCCTGAATCGCATCGTGAAAAGCGCGGCCCACTTTTTCGTTGATCACTTCCTGCTGGATTTCGTTGTGGTACTGCTTGTGGATGATGTCCATCGGCACCTTGCCGGGGCGGAAACCGTCCATTTTCACGTTGCGGGCCACACGCTGCAGGCGCTTGTTGATTTCAAATTTGACGTTTTCTGCCGACACCGTCAGCGTCACCTTGCGTTGCAGTTTGTCAAGGGTTTCCACATTCACGCTCATCACGAGATCCTTTTTTGATTGTCCAATACCCTGCCTGCGCGTCACATGCCCTCAGTGGCAGGCAAATCGGGCATTTTACCGAATCTGCAGGGCTTTCCGTCTACTTGTGCACAGCGGCAGCCAGCAATTTTTGCGTATAGGGGTGGTGCGGCTGCTGCAAGACCTGCTCGCTGCTGCCGTATTCCACCAGTTCACCCCGGTACAGCACAGCCACCTGGTCGCACAGTTGCTGCACCACGGCCAGGTCGTGGCTGATCAACACCAGGCTGATGCCCTGCTCTTGCAAATCGCGCAACAGGTTGAGCACCTGCGCCTGCACCGACACATCGAGCGCACTCACCGGCTCATCGGCCACGATGAGTTGCGGACGGCTGATGAGCGCACGCGCAATGGCAATGCGTTGGCGCTGGCCACCCGAAAACTCATGCGGGTACAGCTCCAGGTCGTTGGCCTGCAAGCCCACCGATTGCAAAGCCTCGGCCGCGCGTTGTTCCTGCGTTGCGGCATCCATGCCCGACTTGTGCAAAGGCTCGGTCACGATGCGGCCGATGCGCTGGCGCGGATCGAGCGAGCCATAAGGGTCTTGAAACACCATCTGGAAAGCAGGACGCAAGGTGCGCAACTCCGCTGGTTTGAGCGCATGCAGGTTCTGCCCGCGGAACCAGACGCTGCCGCTGCTGGGCGCATCCAGCGCCATGATGATGCGCGCCAGCGTGGATTTGCCGCTGCCCGACTCGCCCACAATGCCGATGCTCTGCCCTGTTTGTAAACAGAAGCTCACGCCTTTCAAGGCATGCGTGGTGGCGGGCGGTGCCAACAGGCTGCTGCGCCGCTGCGGATAGTGCCGGTGCACATCGCGCACTTCGAGCAGGCACGGGGCGGAAGCTATTTCTGCGCTGACGGAATCAGCCATGGCTGCCCTCCTGCGGGAACAGGCAGCGCACGCAATGGGCGGGTTGGCCATCGCCGGGCAGCACCTGCTCAGGCGGCTCGGCAACCCGGCATGCCTCTTGCACGATGGGGCAACGGTCGGCAAAACGGCAACCCGGCGGCGGCGCGTAAAGATCAGGCATGCGCCCCGGTATGCTGGTCAGCCGCTGGCCGCGTGGTAAACCCAGCTTGGGCCGTGCCGCCAGCAAGGCCCGCGTGTAAGGGTGCGCCGCGTGGTCAAACAGGGCCGTGCTGCTGCCGTGTTCCATCACCCGCCCGGCGTACAGCACGCACAGGCGCTGCACATGGTGCGCCACCAGCGCCAGGTCGTGGCTGATGAGAATCAACGCCAGCCCTTCGGCCTCTACCAGATCCTGCAACAGGCGCAGCATCTGCGCCTGCACGGTGCTGTCGAGCGCTGTGGTGGGCTCGTCGGCAATCAAAATTTCAGGCTGGCACGCCAGCGCACTGGCCAGCACGATGCGCTGGCGCTGGCCACCCGAAAACTGGTGCGGATAATCGCGCCAGCGCTCAGAGGCGCGATCAATGCCAACGCGATCCAGCCAGGCCATGGCCTGCTCGCGGGCCGCAGCGGCATCCAGCCCCCGATGCAAACGCACGCCCTCGGCCACCTGGTCGCCCACGCGCTGCAGCGGGTTCAGCGCCGTCATTGGCTCCTGGAACACCATGCCGATCTGCCCGCCCCGTACCTGCCGCCAACCGGCCGCATCCAGCGCCAGCAATTCCTTGCCATGGAAACGCACACTGCCAAAAGCCTGCGCATTGCGCGGCAACAGGCCCATCACGGCCAGCATGGCCATGGTTTTGCCACTGCCCGATTCACCAATCAAGCCCAGCGTTTCGCCACGTTGCAAGGCAAGGTCAAAGCCATGCACTGGCTCGGCCACGCCCCGATGCGTATGCACCTGCACGGTGAGGTTGTCGATGTGCAGAAGGGAGTTGTTGAGCATTCAATATCCAGATATCCGGACGCAGAGGGCGCAGAGTTTACGCAGAGGACGCAGAGATTTTTTTGTATTTCCGGTTCTTCAGATCAGATTCTCAGGTATTGAAGATGAGAAGCACCATGCGGCAATAGCCGACTTCCGCATCCATAGTAGTCCAAACACCCATATATAGTCATTTCGAGAAATAATTTGACAATTTCCACCCGATCCGTTCGGGCTGAGGTATCGAAGCCCACATGGAAGGTGTCTGCCCTTCGATACCTCAGGGCGAACGGTGTCTGATTATTTTCAGATTTGGCTATAACTGTCGGCGTGCCGCATCCACGCGCAGCATCAGGTCTTCGGCAATGGGGTTGCGGGCAAACGGGGTAAATAGGGCAAATGCAAAAGACAGCTTGCCTGATCGCTTGGGCAAGAAGATGATTTCATCGCCCAGGCTGCATGGCGCGCGCAGCCGGATGCTGATTTGCGGCGGGTTGACCAAGCGCGAAGTCGCCACGTTGAGCATGTGCCGAAACGGTATGCGTTCTTCTTGCTTGCCCTTGCGCACGCGCAGGCAGTCGCCTTCGTCCACCACCTCGTCGGCCAGCACCCAAAACATGTGCTTGAAAAAGAAAAAGCCTATTGCACCCATGAGCAACGGCATCAGCACCATGGGGATGGGCAGGGGAGACGGCTCCTTGGTGGGCAGCATGCCGGGCACCACAAAAAGAACCAAGGGCAGCAGCCAGAACGCCGGGAAAACCCACTTGAAGAAAAACGGGCTGGCGGACAATGTGGGCGCGTAGGGCTTCATGCCATCTCCTGCCGGGTGTTGTGCGGCTTACGTGGTGGCGCGCAAGCCCAGCACATCAAACATGTCGAACATTCCGGACTTTTTACCCGCCAGAAACCGCACGGCGCGCAGGCTGCCCTGGGCATAACCGGCGCGGCTGCCGGCCTTGTGGCTGATTTCAATGCGCTCGCCCGTGCCGGCAAACAGCACGGTGTGGTCACCCACAATGTCGCCGCCGCGGATGGTGGCAAAGCCGATGGTGGAAGGGTCGCGTTCGCCGGTGTGGCCATAGCGCTCGTACACGGCGCAGTCTTTCAGGTCGCGGCCCAGCGCATCGGCAATCACTTCGCCCATCTTCAGCGCGGTGCCGCTGGGCGCATCGACCTTGTGGCGGTGGTGCGCTTCGATGATTTCGATGTCGTAGCCGGTGGACAAGGCCTTGGCCGCCATCTCCAGCAGCTTGAAGGTCACGTTCACGCCCACGCTCATGTTCGGTGCCATGACGATGGCGATGTCTTGGGCGGCTTCGGCAATCTGCGCTTTTTGCGCATCGGTAAAGCCGGTGGTGCCAATGACGAGGTTCACGCCGTGCTTGCGACACTCGGCCAGATGCGCCAGCGTGCCTTCTGGGCGGGTAAAGTCGATCAGCGCGTCGGCACCTTGCAGCGCTTGCAGATCAGACGCAATCGCCACGCCGCAGGGTTTGCCGATGAATTGGGTGGCGTCGGTGCCGATAACGGAGCTTTCAGCGCGATCGAGTGCGGCGGCCAGCACGCAATCAGGCGCGTTGGCCACGGCCTCGATCAGCATCTGGCCCATGCGGCCACTGGCGCC
>JAUNUE010000056.1 GCA_030538335.1 Allobrachymonas sp.
AACGGCAAATTCGACTTCGAAACAATCGAGACCTGCGGCCTGCACCACCACTTTGGCCAGTTCGGTTTTGCCGGTGCCGGGCGGGCCGTAGAGCAACACATTGATGCCGTTCTGCTTGCTTTGGCGTGCGCTTTTGAGCAGTTGGGTCAGCGCCTGCACGTCTTGACCGACGTAGGAAAAATCACTGGCCGACAAGGCGCTGGGGGCGGCCAGCTTGGTGAACACGGCCATCAGCTCTTGCTCGTTGCGGTATTCGCGCATCAGCATGGGCGGCAAGCGGTCGCTCACTTTCATCAGGTCGGCCAGGTCGGTGACGACATGCTCGCTGATCAGGTTTTCCATGATGCCGATGCGTTCGAGCCGCGACCCCACGCCCAGCGCCTCGGCAATGTCGCTGGCCTGTGCGCCGGTCACTTCGGCCAGCGCGGCGTGGGCATCAGACGCGCTGTTGACCTTGAACTCCACCAGCAGGCTGCGCAGTTCGCGTTGGTAGCGTGACAGGCTGCCGTACAGCAGCAGCGCACGCTCGGCAGGGTTGAGTTGCAGCAACTGGCCCAGCGCATCGATGTTCTGCTGCATGCGGATAGGCGTTTTCTGCAGGCTCTGTTGCAACCACTCGGCGGTGGCGCTCAACATGGTGCGCACCTCCTTGGGCGACTCTTTCACGAATTCGTCCATGTAGTAGAACAGCGAACCCTCTTCGTAGGCGCCGCGCCAGTAGCCGTATTGCTGCAGAAACTCGTGGTGCGACAAGCCCTCGTGTCCTTGCCAGAAGGCGTTGTCGTGGCAGCGCTTGGACAGAAAGGCGCGCATGCGCACCAGCACATGCTCGGGCCAGACGAGATGGCGGCCCGCCAGCCCCATCAGATTGTTGATGTCGCGCCGCCAGTTGAAGGAGTTGCCTTGCCGCGCCACCAGCGACAGCACAAACTGGGTGCAGAGCCAGTCCATGGGCGGGCTGTTCTCCAGCTCGGGTGACAAATACACGGTGCGCGCGGCAGCAGGGGCATTCATCGGGGCGACTTCCTTTTGCAGATACTTCAAGACTTCAAGGTTCGCTAGCGTAGCGGGATTGAAAATCTGTGCAATACCTGTTTGCCGCAATGCCGCAAAGTTTTACGGATTTTGTGGGTGCCTTGTGACAAAGCGCACGCACCACGTGTAGCTGACCATCGCTGCGGCGTCGCCTGTTGTGGCGACGCATCTTCCATCAATACCGGGCCACGGCTTCGGGATCGAGCTGGTAGTTTTGCGGGCCGCGGTGCGCCACCTTGACGGAACCGAGGTAGTTGCCCAGCCGTGCGCAACGCAGCAAATCCCACCCTTGGTGCAGGCCGTGCAACAGCGCACCGCGCCATGCGTCGCCGCAGCCGGTGGGGTCTACCGCCTGTTGCGGCGGCACAGCGGGCACGATGTCGCGCTGGCCGCCTTGCCAGACTTCGCAACCCTGCTCGCCCAGCGTCACGACCAGGCCACGCACCTCGCGTGACAATGCAGCACGATCCATGCCGACACGCTCGGTCAGCATGTGCGCTTCGTAATCGTTGAGCGTGAGCCAGCTTGCCATGTCGATGAAACGGCGCAACTCGGCCCCGTCGAACAGGGGCATGGCCTGGCCGGGGTCGAACACAAAATCCACGCCTGCGGCGTGCAACTGGTCGGCGTGCGTCTGCATGGCCTCTTTGCCATTGGGTGAAACGATGGCCAGTTGGATGCCGTCCACAGGCACCGCTGACTGGTGCGCCAGCCCCATGGCACCGGGGTGAAAGGCGGTGATCTGGTTCTGCTGCGCGTCGGTAAAGATGGTGCATTGCGCGGTGTAGCAATCGGGCAGCACGGCTACATGGTCGGTGCTGATGCCCAGCGCCTGCAGCCGTTGCAGATAGGGTGCGCTGTCTTTGCCCACTGTCGCCAGCGGCACCGGCGTGCTGCCCAACTGACGCACTGCATAGGCGATGTTGCCTGCGCAACCGCCAAAGTCACTGCGCATGTGCGGCGCATGCAGCGACAGGCTCAACTTGTCGATTTGCTCGGGCAGGATGTGGTCGGCAAAGCGGCTGCTGAGCGACAGGATGTTGTCAAAGGCGATGGAGCCTGAAATAAGAATCGACATATATAAAAACTCAAGGATAAAAAACGGCAACGCGGTAACCGGCAATGTCTTGTGGCCGCATCTCGCGCGGTAATTTCACATCGACCGTGGCAACGCCCTCCCACTCGCCGCGCGGCGGCAGGAAAGGCGGTGCAGGCAAGGCCGGGTCGTTCTGGATCACGCGCTTGAACAGCACCTGCTCGTCGGCATTGAGCACCACCAACTCCATCGCAGGCATGGCCACCGGATGGATGTTGGTGTTGCGCAGGCTGATGTTGAAGCGGTAGCTGCCGTTTGCCAGGCGGCGGAAGTTGCTGCTGTCAATGCTCACCGAGGCGATGTTGCGCCAGGGCGGGATGGTGCAGCCCATCTGCTGGCACAGCGGCTCAAGCACGACGCGCGTGATCGGCACTTGCGCATACAGCGGCGAGCGCCAGTAAAACAGCATTTGCCCGCCCAGCGTGAGCAGCCCCACGATGATGCCGACAAGCAAACCCGCACGCACCTTGGGCTGGCGCCAGAACGCGCGGCGCTGCGCCTGTACCATGAAGGTGAGGTCGGTTTCAGCAGGGGGCGCATCTTCTGCTTCGTCGCTGGCGGCAGTCAGGGCTTCGGCAGCAGCTTCTTCTGTTTCATCTGGTGCGGCTTCTTCCTGCTTGCGCGCAAACCATCCGGCCCACATCGGTGTCTTGGCGGGCGGCTCTTCCGGCTCGGCCTCGCGGCTGGATTTTCTGCCGCTGCGTCGGTCGGATTTTTTTTCACTGGAAGACGATGAGGAAGATGACGACGCGCGGCGTTTGCTGCTGTGCTTCTTGCGCCGCTCGGCGCGCCGGGCCGCCCGTTCTTCGGGCGTCAACGTTTCGTCTTCTTCCCTGCGGTGACGGCTCGATGCGGCAGATGTCGCAGCGTCGGTAGTGTCTTTTTCCTTTGGCGACTCAAGCAGCTCTTGGGATTTTTCACTTTCTGTCGTCTGCGCTTGCACCGGAGTCGCGATGGGCGGCTCTGCTGTACGTGTGCGCTCCACAGCTACAGGTGTTGGTTTTTCAGATGTTGCGTGGCTGCTGGCAAGCTCGGATGCCAGCGGCGCGGGCGGCAAGGCCTGCGACTGAAAAGGTGCGGGCAACGATGCCAGCACCAGAGGGGTAGATTCTTCGGGAGCAAAGACCGGGATCTCTGGGGCCTCATCCCTTGTTTTTGTTTCTGCGCTTGTAGGTGCTTGCGGCGTTGGCGGTGCTTGCACATCCTGCGGTGCTGCTGGCGGCTCTTCTGACGACTCTTCTGGCGGGTTTTCTTTTTCTGGCGTGGTGTTGGCGACAGGTTGCTCCGCTTCAATGATTGGCGGTAGAACAGGCAAGGCATCCTTTGCTGCGTCCGCCGCTTCCTCACTTATGGCTTCGGCAACTACGGCATCTGCCTGTTCAGCATCTTCTGCAACTGCAAGCGGAACAGCCTTCGGCTCGTCTGGCTCAACAGGTGTTGCCATAGCCAGTGGGGCGGTCGGTTCGACGAGAGCTTGGTCTTCCAACGGTGCAACAGCAGGGGATGCAGACGCGGTAACCTCTTCCACAACCGCATCTGGAACGGCTGCATCAGCATCGGCCTTGGCTTCAGCCGCCTTGGCCGCCGCTTCCTTTTTGGCGGCGATGACAGCGGCAATACGCTCCAGCGAATTGCGCCACGGGGTTTCAGGCGGTGCCTGTGTGGTGGGGCTGGCTTCGAGGTGGACAGACGGTGCCTCAGAAGGCGGCGCTTTCTCATCCCCGTGAACAACGGTTTTGTCTTGCGCAGTTACCGTATCGGTAATCTCTGTTTTTATCGGGGGAAGTGGCTCGACTGGCGTTGCGTTGCTGCTTGCGCTTTCGGTGGCTGCCGGTTCTGGTGCCGTCTCCGGTTCGTGCACTCTTGTTTTATTTTCAGCAACCGCTTGGGCGGCTTTTTCTTCCGCTTCATCCTCCTGCGCCATGGTCAAGGTGTCGTAGGCCTTGTACACCGCCTGGCAGTGGCCGCAACGCACCCAGCCCTGCGCAATGCGCAACTGGTCGGCCACGACCTTGAAGGACGTGCCGCAACTGGGGCAATGGGTGACAAAACGCATGGCAGGCTGATTTTACGTGTCTGCCTTTGAAGCGTGCTTTTACAAGCCGCGCTGTCCGTGCATCAGCAGCCACCCGTCTTGTTGGTCAACCACCTGCAGACCCAAGCCATTGCTGGCGTACACCTCCTGCAGTTCGGCCTCTTGCCGCTGCAGCATGCCCGCCAGCACCAGGTGACCGCCCGGCGCAAGATGCGCGCACAGCAAGGGTGCCAACACCTTCAGCGGCGCGGCGAGGATGTTGGCCAGCACCACATCGTAGTGCCCTTGCGCGGGGTCTGCCATATCGGGCAGGCCGCTGCGCACGGTAACGTTATTGCTGGCGGCGTTGCTGCGGGTGGCTTCTACCGCAGCGGGGTCAATATCCACCGCGTCGATATCGATCGCGCCGAGTTTGGCCGCAGCCACGGCCAGAATGCCCGAGCCGCAGCCGTAATCCAGCACGCGCGCTGTTTGCAGATGCGGCTGGCGCGCCAGCCAGCGCAGGCACATCAGCGTGGTAGGGTGCGATCCGGTGCCAAAAGCCAGCCCCGGATCGAGGCGGATGCTGTGCCGCGCCTGCACCGGCACGTCGTGCCACGTGGGCACAATCCAGAAATCAGGCGTCACCTCCACCGGCGCAAACTGCGATTGCGTCAAACGCACCCAATCCTGCTCGGGCACCGCCTCGACGGCCAGCACCTGGCTGCCGGCAAAGAAGTCCTGCAACGCCAGCAGGCGTGCGGCTTCTTGCGCGTCGGCTTCCTGGGCAAAGAGCGCTGTCAGCAGGGAGCGCTGCCAGCCTTCGCGCTCCACCGGCATGCCAGGTTCGCCAAACAGCGCCTGCTCGTGGGCAGTGTGCGCGTCGGCGTCTTCGACCGAAACGCTCAGGGCGTCGAGTGCTTCCAGCGCATCGCTGATGGGTTCAATGGCGGCTTCGGGTGCCAGCAGGCGGAGTTCAAACATGGGTAAAACCATTCACCGCAGAGACGCAGAGGACACAGAGCTTCGCTGAGAAAACATGATGGATTTCCTCTGTGGCCCTCTGCGCTCTCTGCGTCTCTGCGGTGAAACAACTTTCTTCAAATAGACGCTGTGCCTGCTTTTCAGACAGTTTTGATAAAACGTTTTGACCGCCCCATTACCTGCTGCGCTGCGCCAGCCACTTCTCCAGGTAATGGATATTGGTGCCACCCTCGCTGAAGCGCGCATCGACCATCAAGTCGCGGTGCAACGGGATGTTGGTCTGGATGCCTTCGATCACGGTTTCACTCAAGGCCGAGCGCATGCGCGCCAGCGCCTGCTCGCGTGTGTCGCCGTACACAATCAGCTTGCCGATCATCGAGTCGTAATTGGGTGGCACGCGGTAGTTGTTGTACACATGCGTATCCACCCGCACGCCGGGGCCGCCCGGCGCGTGCCAATGCGTGATGCAGCCCGGCGACGGGGTGAACTTGTAGGGGTCTTCGGCGTTGATGCGGCACTCAAAGGCGTGGCCGCGAATCTGGATGTCGCGCTGGGTGAACGGCAGCTTTTCGCCCGCGGCCACCATGATCTGGGTGCGCACCAGGTCAATGCCCGTTACCCACTCGGTCAGCGGGTGTTCCACCTGCAGGCGGGTGTTCATCTCGATGAAGTAGAAATTGCCGTCTTCGTACAGAAATTCAAACGTACCGGCGTTGCGGTAACCGATTTTCTTGCAGGCGGCTACGCAGCGGTCGCCAATGCGGTCGATCAGGCGGCGGCTGATGCCGGGCGCTGGCGCTTCTTCAATCACCTTCTGGTGGCGGCGTTGCATGGAGCAGTCGCGCTCGCCCAGAAAAACCGCATTGCGGAAGGTATCGGCAATGACCTGGATTTCGATATGGCGCGGGTTTTGCAGGTACTTTTCCATGTACACCGCCGGGTTGCCAAAGGCCGTGGTAGCCTCGGCCCGCGTCATGACCACGGCGTTGAGCAGCGCTGCTTCGGTATGCACCACGCGCATGCCGCGCCCGCCGCCGCCGCCCGAGGCCTTGATGATGACCGGGTAGCCAATGCGCTTGGCCAGACGTTTGAGCTCTACCGGGTCGTCGGACAATTCGCCGTCTGATCCGGGCACGCAGGGCACGCCCGCCTTGATCATGGCCTGCTTGGCCGACACCTTGTCACCCATGATGCGGATGGCCTCGGGGCCGGGGCCGATGAAGGCAAAGCCGCTTTTTTCCACCCGCTCGGCAAAGTCGGCGTTTTCGGCCAGAAAACCGTATCCGGGGTGGATGGCTTCGGCATCGCTCACTTCTGCCGCCGAAATGATGGCCGGCATATTGAGGTAGCTTTGAGGCGAAGGCGCCGGGCCAATGCAGATGGCCTCGTCGGCCAGCTTCACGTACTTGGCGTCGCGGTCGGCCTCGGAGTACACCATCACCGCTTTGATGCCCATCTCGCGGCAGGCGCGCTGGATGCGCAGGGCGATTTCGCCGCGGTTTGCAATCAGAATTTTTTTGAACATCGCTACTCCGCGGCTCAATCGCCCTGCCGCACGCTTACGCGTGCCAGGGCAATTTGCTTCGCCTTGCCTGCGGCAAGAACGCCGCGGTTTGCAATCAGAATTTTTTTGAACATGGCTACTCCGCGCCTCAATCGCCCTGCTGCACGCTGGCGCGTGCCAGGGCAATTTGCTTCGCCTTGCCTGCGGCAAGAGCACCCCTGTTGGCTATCAGAATTTTCTTGAACATGCAGCTATCTTTCGCGATCTGTCCGTAAAAGATGCTTATTCAATGATGAACAGCGTTTGGCCGTATTCCACGGCATCCCCGTTGTTGCACAGGATTTGCGTGACGGTGCCCGAAATTTCTGCCTCGATTTCGTTGAGGATTTTCATGGCTTCGATGATGCACAGGGTTTCGCCTGCTTTTACCGTGCTGCCCACCTCGACAAAAGGCTCGGCTCCCGGCGAACTGGCGCGGTAGAAGGTGCCGACCATGGGTGATTTCACAGCATGGCCTGCGGGTTGCTCCGCTGCTGCCGGGGTGTCGGTTGTTGCTGGTGCGGCAGCAGGGGCGCCGCCCGCTGCAGGCAGACTGCACGCCGTAGCGCCTATGGGGGCGGTTTGCGGAGCGGCCATGACGGGCATCTGTGCCGCATATACCGCAGGCGCCGGGCTGGGCGGTGGCGTCTTCACGATACGTACCTTGCCTTCGGCTTCGGTGATTTCCAGCTCGGACACATTTGATTCCGACACCAGATCGATCAGGGTTTTGAGTTTGCGCAAATCCATGGCAGGTTTCTCTGTTTCTCTACCCTGCGGAGGCCCTTGTGATAAAGGTGCTACCGTCCATCAGGGAAGCAATGTAGGGGTTGTCTCTGCAGAACACCTTTGCACCCGCATGTTCTGCCGGGATGGGAATGCGACTGTACCTTATTTTGCAACAGCCGTTTCTGCAAAAAACGGGATTTTGCCGACAATGATGTTTATCTTTTTTGAAACGGGTGGCAATTGCTGAAAAACCGGCCATAAAAGCACGGATGTTCCATGCTGCTGCCGCTGCGATTCCCAACCGGGAGCATTTTTCGAAATAGCGCCTGTTTCTGAAAGAAAAGGGGAAATGGCGGAACAAGCCTGCATTTAGCGTCATTTGTTCCAAAAGCCATCAAATGCCCCAGGTCACATCCTTGCCTGCCTGGGCGCTGGTTTGCAGCAACTGGTAGAACGGATGGGCGCGCACATGGAAAGCCACCTGCGGCTCCTTGTCCTTGCCTGCTTGTGCTTCGGTGTCCTTATCAGCCTCGGGCTTGTTGGCCTCTTGCTGGCGCGCATGTTCCATGCGGGTTTGCAGTTTGGCCATGGCATCGGCCAGATCACCGGCAGGAATGACGCCACGCTCACCCAAGTCGCGGCCCAGTGCCGAAAATATCTCCTGGGCATGTGGTGCCAGCATCAGCACTTCGCCAGCGGCTGCAGATGTGAACCGGAATAACATGATCAAGCTCCTTTCATCTGTCTTACATTCTAGCCAAAGCGGTGATGCGCGTTGTGACAGCTTGTACCCACTCAAGCAGCTTCTGGTCTTGTCAACGCCCGCAGCATGGCGGTGGTGCCCCGTTGCTTTTGCCCACGCGCATCGGGTTGCAGGCTGCCGCGTTGGGCGTCGGTGCCGTGCACCAGCAGGTGCAGGCCAATGTCTTCCTGCAAGGTCTCGCTCCACACATGCAGGCTCAGGGCTTCGCTTTCCTGGCCGTGCAGGCTGTTGACCGATTGGGCATCGTAGTCCAGCTTTTCGTTGAGCAAAAAAATCTCGATGGCCTTGGGATCGTCGCTGAACAGGTGCAGGTAAATATCGCTCAGCCGTGTGGCCGTGCCGCGCCAGACCGCACCGCCCACCAGCGGCTCGAATGCGGCCAGCCGTTCCATCCACTGCAAGGCCAGTTCGCGCAGGGCTTGCAACTCCGCCGGTTGGGTATCGGCACAAAAAATCGCCAGGTGCTCACGCACAGCGTCTTCGACCAGCAGATTGTCCGGCAGGGCAGTACGCGCAGGCAGATCCAGCACCTTCAGCGCGCGCCGCTTGGCCGGACCAAATTCCAGGCCTTCTTCAACGATCAGGCGGGCTGCCGCCTGGGCAATGGCATGGGCGGTGGATGATGAGGAAAAAAGCATGTATGCATTGTGGCCTGAAAGCTGCTTGCAGGCTTCAGATCAGGCATCAAAAAGCGCCCTGCCAATCGCCAATCTTGACAGGCGCTCTTTTGAGCGGCGAGGGTTGGCGCAAGAAGGCAGGGCACTTTTTTCAGATCATGCCGTGGGAGTCGCCATTTTCAGTCCCACGATTCCGGCAGCGATGAGCGCCAGACTTGCCAAACGCCAGAAGTTGGCAGGTTCGCCCATCAAGACAATGCCTGCAAGCGCAGTGCCTATCGCGCCAATACCTACCCAGATGGCATAGGCGGTGCCGGTGGGCAGCGTTTTCATCGCCATGCCGAGCAGGCCCATGCTGATGACCATCGACAGCACGGTGCCAACGGTAGGCCATGGCTTTGTAAAGCCTTCGGTGTATTTGAGGCCAACGGCCCATCCGATTTCAAACAGACCGGCGAGTACGAGCAGCAACCAGTTCATGGTGAATCCCCTGAAATTGGGGCCGTCCCCGGTCGTGTGAAAAGGCACGGGGTCGTCCCCGTGCCTTGTGGTGATGAATGAAACTGTCGCCGGTCAGGCCGAGGTTTCTTCGGTCTCGGTCTTGCCCGGCTTGGTTTCTTTCTTCGGCAATGGCTGGATGTCGAGCACGATGCCGTTGTTTTCGGTTTGTGCCTCGTCGTAATCCACCGTGAGGCGGCCACCATCGGTCAACTTGCCAAACAACAGCTCGTCGGCCAGCGCCTTGCGGATGGTGTCTTGAATCAAACGCTGCATCGGGCGGGCGCCCATGAGCGGGTCGAACCCTTTTTTCGCCAGGTGCTTGCGCAGCGTGTCGGTGAAAGTGGCTTCGACCTTTTTCTCAGCCAGTTGCGCTTCGAGTTGCAGCAGGAACTTGTCCACCACGCGCAGA